>CBIHPB010000218.1:0-6326 GCA_966211485.1 uncultured Bdellovibrio sp. | reverse complement strand
TTTTTTAAAAAAAAATCTATTTTTATTTTTTCCGGGAACTCCGATAACGTTAAAGAATGGCGAAACAATTGTTTTCCCTTATTTCAGCTCTCCTGATCACCACCCGTAAGGGTGCCTAAATTCTTTTCCCCTTCGCGGGACTGACGACAACACAGACTTTTTAATTTTTAAGATACAGTTTCCGAACACGCATTATAGGCGCGTTTGGATCAGGAGCTTTTATGCAAAATCAATTGGATCATCGGCAGTTGGCCGATGAAATGGAGATCTTTTTTATCGACGAGCAAATCGGCGCGGGCTTGCCGGTCTGGCTGCCAAACGGAGTCGCCATTCGCGATTCGCTCGAAAATTTCGTTAAGGACCTCGAGCGCGAAGGTGGCTATCAGCGCGTCTCAAGTCCGCACATCGGCAAGGGCAGTCTTTACGAATGCTCGGGGCATTTGAAATCTTTCGACGGAAATATGTTTCCGCCGATGAAGGGACTGGATGAAAACGCCGACTATTTTCTGCGTCCGATGAATTGCCCGCACCATCACAAAGTTTTTTCGGCCTTGCCTCGCAGTTACAGGCTGCTGCCGCTCAGAATCGCCGAATATGGCCAGGTCTACCGCTTTGAAAACAGCGGTTCACTGAAAGGGCTCAGCCGGGTACGGGGACTTTGTCAGAACGATGCTCATATCTATGTAAATCCCGAGCAGGCTGAAGACGAGATCTGTGAAGTGCTGAAGCTTCACGAGCGCTGTTACAAAGCGTTGGGTCTGAAAGGGTATCGCTATCGCCTGTCGAAATGCGATCCGAAAAGGTCGCAGGATTTTGACGGCCTGCCGGAAGGATGGGTTCAAGCTGAAGGTGTTCTGAGAAATTGTTTGCAGAAAATGAACCTTCCGTACTTCGAGGCGGAAGGCGAGGCTGCCTTTTACGGTCCGAAGATCGATGTGCAAATAAAAATGGGTGCAAGTGAAGAGTCAGTCGCCAGTGCACAACTGGATTTCAATTCGGCAGCAAAGTTTCAATTGAAATATGTGAATGCCTTAGGCGAATCGGAAATTCCGTGGATTATTCACCGCGCCCCTTTGGGAAGTCACGAGCGCTTTGTGGCTTTGTTGCTTGAGTATTATCAAGGCCAGCTTCCAGGATGGCTAGCGCCAGTGCAACTGGCGCTGGTGCCGATCGGAGACGAAGCCATGAAATTCGCATCAGCACTTCGCGATCGGCTTTTGCGCGAAGGAATTCGTGTGTGGCTGGATGTGAGTCAAGGCAGTTTGTCGAAACGAGTTCTCTTTGCTCATCGCTACAGACCTTTCTCGAAACTGATCTTGGGCGGAAAAGAAATTCAGTCGGGCCGATTGGAATTGCAGATGCGCGATCGGAACATCTCGATGAACGTAGACGAGATTGGTCATTTTCTGCAACAAGCTTGTGAGGTGCCGGCGGTGGTTTGACAGCAAAACACAGCTCTTGATATTTATTCGGTTGCCGATGCCTGGAAATTAAGCCAAGCTCGTGAGTGATGAACTTTACGGAAGCCAGCCAACTTTCAATGATCTGTTTTGTAGGTGTGGTCGTTTTCGTGCTTCTCAGTCTTGTTTCCAGCATCTACTTTGCAAACCTCAAAATTGGACAGCCGGCAGCGGCGGCCAGGCGAGCCGGAATTTTCACCGTGGGCCTTGGTCTTTGGCTTTTCCTCTTTTCCCAGTTGGTGCAAAGTGGATGGATTGAAGCTTCTCCGATGCCGCGCTTGATGATTGTCTTCATGACAATGAATGTCGTGACATTGCTTTGTGCACTTTCAAAACCGGGAAGTTGGTTGGCAGCTGGAGTTCCTCTTGCGGCACTGGTGGCTTTTCAAGGATTTCGTTTTCCATTGGAGTTGATTCTGCACCAGTGGGTGGAAATGGGAACGATTCCAGAGTCCATGACCTGGACCGGATCGAATTTCGATATTATCAGCGGAGTGGTCGCATTGATCGCTGCATTTTTTGCCGGTCGCAATCGCACGATCGCGTGGATTGCAAACATCGTGGGCTTTGCATTGCTGCTGAATGTGATGCGTGTGGCAGTTCTATCTTCACCACTGCCATTTGCATGGCAGGTGAGTCCGCCATTGATGCTGGCATTTCACCTGCCTTATGCGCTGATCGTTCCGGTCTGTGTAGGCGGAGCACTTTTCGGTCACGTGGTGCTGACCCGGGCTCTGCTGTCTTCAAAAAACCGATAGATCAAACTTCGTAGCGAGTCGAATCGCCCTGTTCTTTGGGATCGCGCACGGCGGGCTCGTCACCGAATGTTTCGGGCTCGCGTTCGTCATCCCAGTCTTTTTGTTTGTCGCCGGTTGGTTTGACTGGATCTTTCTTTTTCTCAAGGATACCCATATCTGTTCTCCTGGTTGTGGTGTTTGCTATTTGGTGACTCGTTCCGTGCCTGTTTGCAGAGGTTGTTTGCCCCGTTGTGCGGTCGATGGCCGTGGTTCGTCAAGATTCGGATCCGCATTTTTTGCTTCAGTTCCCATTTCCTTTTGAGTGACGGATTCCTGGTGGCGAGAGGCGATGATTTCATCGTTCGGTTTGTTCTTTTGCTGCATGAGGAACCTCCTAGGGAGGTCTGAATGCAATCTTTGATCTCGATGTGGATTTGTTAATTCACAGTGGAGAGCTTGGTGGACAGGAATTGTTGACCCAGTGACCATCGCACTGAAAGGGCATGAAATGACATTAGTATTTTTGAAGTCGATGGGGTTTGCGGGAAATCTCGCTTTGAATAATCGACATGCGGTCGTAGTCGGCGATACCCAAATCATGCCAAGGAAATTTGTCCGGGTCTTTTTGTGGTGAAGTCTGAAACTTTCCCGAGCGAATATCAAGACTTCTCCATCCCACTTCGCTTTCCCAGTCGAGATGACAATTGAGCAAAGAGGTCAATTGACGGCTTCGGCGCAGTTCCCATGCACCACGAGCCAGCAATCGATCGAATTTCTCGCTCAGTTCCTCGGGTGTTGGTTCGGCGTCTTCAGAGAGTTCGTCTATTTCGATTTCCTCTTCCTCGATTTCAGTTTCTTCTTCTTTTTCGAATTTTCTCAGAAGACGATAGCCCAAAGCCAATTGCGTTCGAATATCAACAAGCTGATCAGCTCCAATGCCCATGCGCTCGCAGAACAAACGTATAGCCTCTTTCATCAGCTCTTGTGGATACTCTTCATAAAAAATCGGCAGGAAGTGATCGCCTAAAATCGAAGTGCTCAATTGCGCGAGCTGCTCGATCCCGCCATTCGGGCGGAAGGGGCCAAGGGGATGCTCGTCACTTTGGATAGGGCTTTGGCTTAAGAAATCTTTCGAGTAATAAATCAGATTTCGCTCGCCGGTCTTAAGACTGATATTGTAAGGTGGATCCAGGCGTTTGATTTCATCGCTTTCCAGTAAAGCTGCCTCAAGGGCCGAGCCTGTTTCGACAAAATCTAAATCCGCAACCTGGGTTAGCATCTCAAGCTTCTTGGTGTCCCGGCCTTTTTGACCGCGGAAATAACTATTCACGCGATCTCGCAGAGAGGTCGCTTTGCCAACATAGAGAATTTTTCCGGTTTGAGATTTCATAAAATACACGCCGGGCTTTTTCGGAAGTTTCAAGCGCAGCTCTTTGGAAATTTGATATTCGTAATTGGCTTTTGGACGCTTGGGAGTTTTCTCCATCCACAAATTCAACTCCGCCAGGGTGTAAACGCCCAGTTTTTCAAGCTCAGCGACACTTTGACGCCAAATTTCGAACGTGGCTTCGACATGTGAGGCTGCGCGCTGGAGGTTTTCCAAGTCCGCGCGGAATCGTCCGGCGAGACCTCGGATATTTCGGCTTGGAAAATGCGGGAACAGACGGTGGGCCAGCTTTTGCGTGCAGAGAATTCCGAAAGGCAAGTCTTTCGAGCCCACTTCTGTTTCAAAAAACTTTTCTAAGAAAGCTTTTTCGAATTGCGCGTAGTGAATGATCGCAAGTTTTGAAAAATCATTTTCCTGCAAAGATTTTTGAAAATTTCGGAAGGCATCTGAGCTTGCAACCGCAAGCTCTAAATCCGTTTCAGTTAAACCCGTCAGTCGGCGAACAGCGGCGGGAAGAGTTTCGCCTTCCGGCAGTTGAATCAACTCGGTATGCAGATGCCGCAAAGTGGATTCAGCTGCGCTTCCAAGACCCCAGGAAATCTCCAAAAGGTGACCGGTCGACGGGTGCATGCCCGTGGTCTGGCAGTCCAAAAAAAGAAGTGGCATTTGTCGAAGGGTCATGACGCTGGTTAAGCTCTCACAAACCCATTCTGATGAAAAGAAGGATCCTGGTTCGTCCTGTGATTTCTGGGGAAAATCAATTTAACAAGGCTGAGTGAACAGCTTGAAACAAAGCGTCTGTCGTGACCTTGAGGCGGGCCGAACTGGCCGATGCCAGGGGGGAGACCAGCGAAACCGGCCTTCCTGAATTGTGCCAATCTGGTAGCACATGCACTAGCTTTCCAGCTGCGATTTCGGACTGACAAATATAGTTCGGGATCATGGCGACGCCACCACTGGCTAAGGCCGTCTTCAGCAGACTATTCATCTGATTGCTGGATGCGCGGGCGTGGATTGGAACTTGAACCGAACCTTTCGACGATTTCAAAGACCACTTATACAAAAGCTCGGGATTGCTGAGCGTGATACAATCGTGCTGGGTCAAATCCGATGGTTGACGAATTTTTTCCGCTTTTTTCAGATAACCGGGCGAAGCCACTAAAATCAGGCAGACCTCGCCGGCCTTCTTGGCTTTGAAATTACTTTGGTTCAAGCGGCCGACACGAACGGCGAGATCAAATCCATCTTTAACCAAGTCAATCACGGTGTCTGTGTAGTGCAGCTCGAAATCCAGATCTGGATGCTGAGCAATTAAAGACCCGACACATGGAGCAATCACATGCAGTCCCAAATCTTCTGGGGCGGTGATGCGAACCAGGCCTGACAGAATGCTGTCCTGACCTTGCAAAGACTTGTGTGCATCCTCAAGGGTCTGAATAGGACCCAGGCAATTGTCATAAAAAACTCGGCCCGCCGCCGTCAAAGTGAGGCTTCGCGTGGTGCGAAGCAAAAGTTTGGTGCCAGTTTCCTTCTCGAGACGAGAGATCGCTTTGCTGACAGTGGACTTTGGCACCTTCAGGATTTGGGCGGCCTTGGAAAAGCTGCCGTTTTGCACGACTTTGACAAAAAGACGGGTGATGTCCAAATCCACGGTTTCTCCATTGTTTCTAATAGGAAACATTGTATTTCAATTCATGCGTCTAATCAACAATCAAAGAATCGGCGATACTAAGTACATAAGGAGATACATATGAAAAAAGAAACTATCCTCGTTGTCGGTGCCTCAGGAACTGTCGGTTCAGAACTGACTCGTCAATTGCGATCGGAAGGCTACAAAGTTCGAACTACCACCAGCAAAGCGGCCAAAGACCAGGACCAGGTGCATGTCAACCTGGCGACCGGTGAAGGTGTGCACGCGGCTTTCGAAGGTGTGGATCGCGCCTTCTTTCTTTCGCCTCCGGGCTATGCGGATCAATATCAGATTTTGTCGCCCTTGATCCAAGAAGCGAAACGCCGGGGTCTCAAAAAAGTGGTCTTAATGACCGCAATTGGAGTAAATGCCAACGAAGCATCACCTTTCCGCCGAGCCGAAGTCGAGCTGGAAAAATCCGGACTGAATTACAATATCATCCGCCCCAACTGGTTTATGCAAAACTTCAATACATTTTGGATTCAGGGCATCCGAAATGAAGGTCAGATCCGCTTGCCTGCGGGAAATGCCAAAACAAGCTTCATTGACGCGAAAGATATTTCAGCTGTCGCGGCCAAACTTCTGACAACTGAAACTTTCAAGAATCGCGATTTCGATCTGACAGGTTCCCAGTCTCTGGATTATGCTCAAGCGGCGGCTGAAATTTCCAAAGCCACAGGACGCAAGATCACCTATCAGGATATCGAACCGAGCGAGCTAAAAAAAGGACTTCTGGGTGCGGGCCTGCCACCAGATTACGTGGACCTGATGATGATGCTGTTTGGATTTGTGCGAGAAAGTTACAATGCTGGAATCACGTCGTCAGTGAAGGATATCTTGGGTCGCGAGCCCGGCTCACTTCAGCAGTATGCCGAGAGCACAAAACAAGCTTGGATTTAATTTGGAGTGAAGACCACGTAACCCGTGGTCTTCTGATATTCTTCGATTTGTCGCGCATTTAAACACGGCCGGACCAAGTAAGCCCAGAACGGAAAAGGCTGCTTGCGTCCCAGTCGGAAGGATTCTTTTGGGAAATACCGGATCTCAAATTG
>CBIHPB010000217.1:0-6397 GCA_966211485.1 uncultured Bdellovibrio sp. | reverse complement strand
TTCAAAAGCTCTTCTCTGCCTCTATCCTCTCTTCTTCCTCCTCCCACAAAACCATCGCGAAAACGCCAAAGGCGCCCGTAGGGTGCGACCAGGATGGGAGCATTTTCGGGATGCGCTGTCATGGACGGCGAAATCCTCATCAACAAGGCTTCACACTATTAGAAACAATGTTAGCCGTGGTGATCCTCTCCAGCGCTCTTATGCTCCTCGCCAATTCCTGGGGCGGGGCCCATCTGCGCGTGCGAAAAACTCAGCGCCAGTTCGAAGTCGCGGCCTTGCTCGAGAAAAAAATGACCGATGTCGAGATCGAGTACCGCGGAAAATCCATCGATGAAATTCCCGAGGAAAAATCCGAAGAAGAAATCGGCGAAGAGTTTCCCCAGTACAAATGGAAGCTCTCGTCTAAAAAACTCGAGCTCCCCGATATTTCTTCCACACTCTCTGCCAAAAGCGGCGGGGCCGATCAGTTCATGAT
This sequence comes from uncultured Bdellovibrio sp., assembly GCA_966211485.1. GTDB lineage: Bacteria > Bdellovibrionota > Bdellovibrionia > Bdellovibrionales > Bdellovibrionaceae > 21-14-0-10-47-8. The sequence continues at coordinate 5,922 of CBIHPB010000217.1, read as the reverse complement.
GCAAGTCGTGAAGCAGCTTTCTGAAGGCCTTTCCAAGGCGGTGAAAGAAGTCACTGTCACTGTGATCTACCAAGACAAAAACGAAAAGCCGCTGGAATATTCGGTTACCACTTACTTTGTCGACTATGACAAAGAAATCCCATTGGGAGCACCCACCCAATGAGAAACTCGCGCGGCTTTACCCTGATTGAAGTGATGATCGTGCTGGTGATTATGGCGACACTGTCCATTTTGTCGAGCCAAAGCATCCAGCAGGCGATCAAAAACAAAATCAAACTGCAAACACAGGTCGAAGATATGTCCCAGGTTCGCGACGCTTTGAAAGTCATCGAGCGCGATGTGAATCTGGCCTTTCACTACACGGATCTTGAGACGGAACTGAAAGACGTTATCAAGAAAAAACGACTCGAGCTCTCCAAAGGCACCGCCAACACCTTGCCAGGCGGAATCACGACAACCACCACCACTCAGCCGGGGCAAATTCCACCGGCCGTTTACAATCCCAATGATCCAAATGATCCGTTGAACAAAACATCTCCCGATCGTATCGATCCGGTCACACATTTCGTCGGACATGAAAATGAAATGTACTTCCCGACCTTGAACACCTCACGCTTGACCGAGGATTTGCAACAAGCTGACTTCGTCAAGGTGGGCTACCTTCTGCAGTCTTGCCGGAAGCCAGGTCAGGATAAATCCAGCAAATCATGTTTGGTGAGAAAAACCGCAAACGTGGTCGAAGGCGATATTTTAAAGCAAGACGAAGGCGTGGTCCTTCTGACTGACGTCAGCGAATTTAAACTGCGCTACTTCGGAAAAGGTAAGCAGGATTGGACCAACGATTGGAACACGGTTCAAGGTGATGGCATTGCCAAAAACCGTTTTCCAGATGCAGTGGAAATTTCCCTAACAGTTGAAAAAGGCGAAACCGATAAAAAGAAAAAAATCTCCATGCAGATCGTGGTGCCGATCCGCTTTCCGAATAACTATGCGCAGGACGCGGCCAACAATCAGGCTCAGCAAAGAAATCAAAATCCAAATGGTCAGCCTCAGGATCCGAATGCTCCGCCGGGCGGTGGCCTATGAAGTTCACGCGTGAATTGCTAGGCCGGAAAAATCAAAAAGGTGTAGCCCTTCTGCTAGCCGTTTTCACGGTCGTGATCATCACCTACTTGGTCAGCGAAATTCTGTATGAAACCAATGTCGAGTACGTGGTGAATTCGCAAGCGGTCAATCGCTTGAAGGCTTACTATGCCGCCAAATCCGGTCGTGAAATCAGCCTGCTTCGGGTCAAACTCTACAACAAAGTGCAAAAGCAACTGGGTGGACAGCTGCAAGGCCCGCAAAAGAAAATGCTCGAGCTGATCTGGCAGTTTCCTCTGTCGTGGCCGCCGATGGTTCCCGACGAAGCTTCGGGTGTCGACAAGGACATGATCAAAGATAAGGTGAAGGATTCCAGCATGGATGCCGTCTACGTCACCAATATCACCGACGAAGGATCAAAGATCGACATCAACGATTTGGGCTCGCCATCAAAAGGTCTTCGCGAGATCACGCGCAAATTGGTTCTGCAAATTTTCGAAAACCGCTTTAAAAACGACGATGAATGGGCGCGCGACCATGATGGCTTGAAATACGAAGATGTCGTCAACAATCTGACCGACTGGGTGGATTTGGATTCGATCGGCGCTGGCGGCGGTGACGAGCGCTCGCCATACGCGAACATGGGACTTGAAAAACCTTATCCTCCGAACCGTGCCTTTCGCACTGTTGATGAAATGCGAATGGTTGGCGGCATGACTGAAGAGATGTTCAACATGCTCAAAGAGCAAGTCACGGTCTACGGCACACACGCCGTCAATCCGAACAATGCTCCACGAGAAGTCTTCAAATCACTGGATGCTTCGATCACCGATGAGATCGCCAGCAAGATCACCGCTCGCCGTGAAGACCCTGAAAAGGGACCCTTCAAAGACGAAAAGGATTTTTGGGGATTCGTCAATTCCGAAGGCGGAAACGTCCAAGAAGAAACCCAGAAAAATACGCCTTTGTTTTTTGGCCAAGTTTCCAATTTCCGAATCCGCTCGACTGGAGAATTCGGTGGCGTCACCCGTGAAATCGAAGCTGTCGTATTTGATTTAAACTCTGTCGGGAAAACTGTTGCTTCCCGTTTGCAAGATGAAGCCAATGCCGCCGCTGGTTCGACTCAACAGAAACCCCCTGAAGGACAGACCGGCAACCAGCAAAATCAAAATAAATCCAATGATCCGCTTCCCAAAGGACCTCCACGGATTGTATACTTCATTGAGAGATAATTCCGGGCAAGCGGCCGTGCCGCGTTTAGCTTAACCTAGTCAAAGAAACCCATGGAGGGGCGACTTGAAATCGGTTGGAATCGACATCGGCACATCCAGCATCAAAGTGGTCGAGGTCACCGCAAATAACAAAGGCGTTCAGGTCAGCCAATTCACCGAACATCCGCTGAATACCAATCCAGGTTTTGACCCCGAAATTGAAATTCTCGAGTTCTTAAGAGGTCTCGCCTCGACCTACGACCAGGCCGCAACCAAATTCACCTTCTGCCTTCGTCAAGAGCAAGTCAGCGTTCGCAATAAGATCTTTCCATTTGCCGACCGCCAAAAAATTCTGAAAAGCTTGCCGTTTGAGCTGGAAGAAGATCTGCCGTTCTCCAACGACACAGCGATCTTCGATGCTAAGATTGTTCGCATTCTGGGATCGACGGCCGAAGTTTTGGCCTGCGCGACTCCGAAAAATCGTGTCGCGGCTGCCATTCAGAAAATGTCCGATGCGGGATTGAATGTTTCCATTCTTTCGGCAGAAGGTGTCGCGTTTGCCAACTGTTTTGAAAATTGGAACAGCCCGACACCTGTGCTGCCAGCGGCTCCGATGGAATTGGAATCGGGTCTCGCACCCGAGCGCCGAATTCAAGTCACCGTTCACATCGGACACACACGCACACTTGTCTGTGCTTTTGAAAATTCACTTTTGATCGGCGTGCGATCCGTTCTGTGGGGCGGAAAAAATATCGCTGACAGCATTGCCCGGCGCTATGAAATCCCTTACGTCGAAGCACTGAAGGAAATGCAGACAAAGGCCTTCATCCTGCCTTCGAAAGAGGGCGCTTCTTATGACCAAATCGTTTTCTCGGACACGATCGCAGCCCAAGTCAAAGAACTGGCGCGCGAGCTGAAGATCTCGATTCTCGAATTCAAATCTGAATTTAACGGCAGCGTTGAAAGCGTCGGCCTGACCGGCGGTACGAGCCAAATTCTCAATCTGCATGCGTATCTGACTCAGCAACTGGAGCTGCCCGTTAACAAGACCACCGTTTTGCACAATTTCAGCTCGCTGACTTTTGAGCGCACCAATCGCATTGATTCGGTGATTGGCGTGGCTTTGGGTTTAGCGATTGAAGGCTTGAAAAAGCCGCGCAACCCGGCCCTGAATTTCATGAAGGGCGAATTTGCACTTGAGAACACTTTCTTCCGCGTTTTCTGGGAGCGCTGGGGCACGACCATTCAAGTGGGAGCTGCTGCCTTTGTCGCTTTCATGATTTACTCGATGATTCGTGAAGGTGTGGCGATCAGTCTTGCCGAGCGCACCGCTGACAACCTCAAAGACAAAGCCAAAGTGGTCGCCAATCTTCCCAGCAAACGCCAAAACGAATCCGGCGTGAAAGCCTATATCCGTGATCAGAAAAAACGCGCCGCCGAACTTCGCACACTGTCCAGCATTGCCCGCATGAACTCGGCCCTGGATGTAATGAAGAAGGTCAACGACGCGATTCCTGGCAAATCGGTTGTGAGCCTTGACGTGCGCAAACTGGAAATCAAAGAAGACCAGGTGCAGATCGAAGGAGTTGTGCAAAATGCCGAGCAGGTGAAAACGCTTGAGAAAACATTGAAGAACATCGCGATTGGCGCTGTCACCCCTGCTCAAGCCACTCCGTCTAAAAAACCAGGCGTTCCCTTTGCATTTAGTTTCAAAGTGGACCGCGGAATCAGTCAGGTGAAATAATGTCGGCACTTGAAGATCTCAAAGAACAGATAAGCTCGGAAGCCAAACAGCGCTGGGAGCAAATTCAAGACAGCTCTTTATTCATCCAGATGAAAGAGCGCTACGAAAACCTAACCCCACCCGCGCAAAAAGCCACGGTGGCCGGGATTGCGGTTGTTTTCAGTTTGATCATGTTCTCGATTCCTTGGGGCTATTTCTCGGCCTCCAGCGAGTCGGTGGCGGCGTTTGAAGATCAGCGCCAATTGATCCGCGATCTTTTGAAGGTTTCGCGCGAAAGCCACGAAGTTCCAGATATTCCGGTGCCGCCAGATTTAAATGCTTTGCGCATGCAGATCGATGGCGTTTTGCAAAGTGCGCGTCTGGTGCCCGAGCAAATCAAGGGAACCGAAAATTCAGCCGATGCCGTTCACTTGATCCCCGGCAATCTCAGCCAAGGCGCTTTGAACGTGTCGCTGGCGCAACTGAATCTGCGTCAGGTGGTCGACATTGGTCACAGTCTTCAAAGCATCAGTTCCAGCGTGAAGATGACTGACATGCGAATGGAGGCCAACGCCAAGGACGCGCGCTACTTTGACGTCGTCTATCGCTTGGTGATACTCAGTGTGCCGACTCAGGCCGAAGCCCCGCCGGAATTTGAACCTCCACAACCGAAATCCAAGAAAAAGGCAGACGAATAAACCATGGATCAGCTGAAGACGTTTTTCAAATGGCTCTGGAGTCACAAACTGAAATTCGTCATTTGCGCGGCATCGATTCTGCTTTTCGGGTTTCTGCTCTTCCCGTTTGGTGACCTCAGCGATCTGGTCAGCGCGCAAGTTTCAAAGCTCACCAACGGTCAGGTTTATCTGCAATTTGACAATCTTCGCATGAGCGTTTTCCCTGAAACGGGAATCGCCTTTGACCAAGTCTATCTCGAAGGCCAAGGCATTCCCGCTTTGAAAGCGGACCAACTGGTGTTCACGCCCTCGATCAGCTCTTTGATCTATCAAAAGCCCGCAGGTAGTGTTTCAGCAACAGGATTTTTGAAAGGCGAAATCGAAGCGAGCCTCAAGCCAGGCACCAAATCCGACAACGGCGTGGAACGGCAGAAGATCACCTTGAGCGCGAAGAAACTCAGCCTCGCGGACATTCGCGAGCTCGCGCAACTTCCGATCCTGATGACGGGCTCGGCGACTTTTCAAACCAGCGGCATGATGGATCTCACGTTCCAAGAGCAACCGGACATGGATCTCACCCTAAAGATCGACGATTTGGTGCTGCCACCTTCAAACGTGCAGACGCTGATGGGCCCGCTCACTCTCCCCGACTTGAAATTGGGAAGTGTCGAACTCAAAGGGCGTTTGGCCGGTGGACAATTTTTGATCGAAGAAGGCGTCATCGGCAAAGAGACCGACGAGCTTCGCGGCAAGATCAAAGGCAGCTTGGGTTTGCAAATTCAAAACCGCAACGGCAGCTTCTTTCCGGTGATGAGCAACTACAGCTTTGATATCGATCTCTCGGTGAAAAAATCTTTCCAAGACAAAGCGAATCTGTTCCTGACTTTCATCGATAACTACAAAACTCCATTGGCCGATGGTGCTCAATTTAAGTTCAAAATCAGCGCACCTGATATGCAGAGCCCACCCAACATGAGTGCGCTGCGTTAGTCCGGATCTCGGACAATTATTATGATCATCTGCAATTAAAGTCCTTTTTGCTTGAGTTCCACTCTTGAAACGTCTGTACTACAACACAAACAAGACTCGGTCGGGTGACCGGGCGGAAAGGACATTTTTATGTCAGGTGTAAACAAAGTTATTCTCGTTGGTCGTTTGGGAGCAGATCCTGAATTGAAACAAGTCGGCAACAGCCAATCGGTTGCGCGATTGAATCTTGCAACCAGCG
>CBIHPB010000216.1:0-6401 GCA_966211485.1 uncultured Bdellovibrio sp. | reverse complement strand
GTTGTGTTCACAATGGAGTAAATCTGTGTTCGGAAAAAAACTTTAAAAAATACAGCCGCGAAGTGTATGTGAATACCAGAAGTCCAGATTAAAATAGACCGATTCCATTGGTAACTCGTTCAACCAGAATAAATGCGAAATTAATCCTCATTTTTGCAGAATGCCTCGTATGTCGATTCCTCGTTTTTGTCAGCTCTTCGGAGTGAAATTACTCGATAATTCATGTCGCCAATTTCTCCTCTAAATGTATAAACCATAATGTAAAGCTTATCGCCTATCTTTCCGATAATTTCGCCTCGGACTGGATCTAAATTGCCTTCGTTCCTATCAATTCCCAGGGCATCAAACCTGTCAGGGTTAATTTTTTCCCATTTGTCCGACTTGGATACCATTTGAAAATGATTGGGATCATTAAAGATCTCATGAGCGCGCTCAAAGCCAATTTGATGTTTTTCTTTGTTAGTATTGTTTTTGTTTTGGTCCCACTCAAATTGAAGTGCTTTTGAGTCTTTATAGTGCTGGCAAGAATGGTTAAGTGATTGAATAATTAAGAAGTCGCCAACTGATGGACTATTTCTGTTGTTCATACAACGAAGGCCAAGACGCATCGATGTTAAGTCACGAAAGTACTGGCAATTTTGGCATGTATTTGACATTAATCGGCCCCTTTTTTACGATTTCATCCTTGATCATCTGAGGTCACTGGCTGTCAGCGTGCATTGTATACCAATGCGTTTGTAATGTGGTTCTTAGCTGAGTGCGATCCATGCCAAAGTCATCTATGAACGCAACTTCTTGCCTTTCGGCTTCGGTTGACATGTCATGAAGTGTAATAACTTTGTCAATAATTTCCAAAGCTCTAGTATAGCGAAGCTGATCATTCATTTCGTCCACTGGGGGAAGGCCAGTTATAATACGTTTGTTGTATCTGGTATTATTAAGAATAGTTTGAATGATAAGCCAAAATTGCTCATGTGTCATGGGAACCTTTCGACCGTTTTGCTTCGTTGTTTTTCAAAATAAATAATAAATTATTACTAAACACTTATAAATTGAATTTAAATTTAGCGTGCTTGGGCAGGATATTGTCTCAAGCATTGAAAAAAAAACTTCAGAAAATACAGCCGCGAAGCGGATGTGCAAATCAGAAATCCGAATCAAGAGGCGTAACGTAAGTGAAGCAGGGATAGTGAGAGGATTTGGCGTTCCCAAGGGGATTTGAACCCCTGTATCCTCCGTGAAAGGGAGGTGTCCTAGGCCACTAGACGATGGGAACGTTCGAGAGAGTTTTAAGTTGGTGGCTCGCGATGGATTCGAACCATCGACCCCTTCATTAAAAGTGAAGTGCTCTACCAGCTGAGCTAGCGAACCACTATTAAAAACAGAAGCAGCAATTTCTGAGATTTCGTGTCGAGAGTCAACCCTCATTTTGAAGATCGTTTAAAGAAATATTCGAAAATTCAGAAAATGCTCAGTTTGCAGGCTAAGTTGCTGAAAATTTGATCTTTTCGGGGGACTTCGATGGCCGGAAAGGGCCGTGGATTCAGGATCTCACCGCCGCAATGGCGGTGAGGATTCAGGTTTTCACTGCCGTAGCGGCAGTGAGGGATTCAAATTCAAACTAAGCAAACAGGGGTTTCACCCACAAAGTTTGCTCGCGACCCGGGCCGACCGAGATCACGTCAATCGGTGTCCCGATATGGTTTCCGATAAAGTCGATGTAGTTCGTCGCAGCCCGTGGCAGGTCTTTCAAGGCCACCAGACGGGTGATGTCTTCTTTCCAGCCTGGCAGATACTCGATCACAGGCTCGATGCGCTCGAGCTCGTAGGATGAGGTTGGGAACTCGGTCAGAAGCTCGCCATTCAGTTTGTAGCCCGTGCAAACGCCGATCTTGTCGAAGCCTGACAGGATGTCCAGCTTCATCAGCGCAAGGCTGGTGATGCCGTTGATACGAACCGCGTATTTCAAAGCAACCAGATCCAGCCATCCACAGCGACGCGGACGTCCCGTGGTTGATCCGAACTCGTGGCCTTCTTTCTGGATTCGCGCGCCGATCTCGTCATTCAATTCGGTCGGGAACGGACCCGAACCCACACGTGTCGTGTAAGCTTTGAAAATTCCCAACACGCTTGAGATCGCCGTCGGACCAATGCCAGTGCCGGTGCAAGCCGAACCTGCAATTGTCGAGCTGGAAGTCACATACGGATAAGTTCCATGCAAAATGTCCAAAAGCGTTCCCTGAGCACCTTCAAACAAAACGCGGCGGTTGCCCTTGAGTTGTTTGTGAACAAGTGCCGAAACATCTTTGCAGCGATACGGAGCAAGCTCTTCAGCCAGCACAGCCAAGTTCTTCATCAGCTCGGCCACGACAAAAGGTTTTTCGCCGTAAACTTTTTCAAGCAAAGAGTTCTTCTCTTGCAGACCCAATTCTAATTTTTCTTTCAAAACCGATTGGTCAAACAGATCCCCAAACACAATCGCGCGGCGGGCAGCGCGGTCTTCATACGCGGGGCCGATGCCTTTGCCAGTGGTTCCGATTTTTTGGTGAGAGAGAGACTTCTCGCGGGCTGCATCCAGTGCCTTGTGGTAGGGGAGGATGATCGTGCACGAGTCACTGATCAAAAGTTGTTTTGGATTTTGCAGGTAGCCTGTTTCTTTGAGCTTGGTGATTTCGTTTCGCAGACCTTCGACATCCAGAACAACACCCGGTGCGATCACACAGGTCTTTTCTGGGTGCAGGATTCCTGACGGGATCAGATGAAGAACCGTCTTTTTACCTTCGACCACCAGCGTGTGGCCGGCGTTGGCGCCGCCTTGATAGCGAACCACCATATCGGCCTTCGCTGCAAAAACATCGACGACCTTCCCTTTGCCCTCATCACCCCATTGAGCTCCGACAACAACTATTCCGGACATTGGCATCTCCTGTGACCATATTTTTGGGACTAAATTCAAGACATTAGACATCGCTCTCTAGAGCGTCAAGGGCGCCCTAGATTTTGCGTCAAGCCAAGCACTTTTGACAAATTTGTATTCGGAAAGCGGATAATGGAAGCCAATCTACGAATCCCAAACCCAAACCTCCGACTTAAGAGTCTCCCATCCTAAACTCGTGTTTCCCGAGTATGCGCCCATCCATGGGCGCACCCTACGGGCGACGGCATGGATGCCGTCGTACTCGGGAAAGGCGTCAAGGAGGACAAGATCACTAGAATCGAAGGTCTATATTAGAAAGTGAGTACGAAATGTGGGCAGGATCCTGACTAAAGAGCCCCAAAAGACGTCAAAGAAATAAACTGGTCACTCCGATGGCTTCTTCCATGGCGGAACCGCCCCATACCAAGCCGCTTTCGGAGGCAAAGTATCCGAAGTCGACGAATCCACAAAGAATCGAATGAGCTTCAAAGCCGCCTGTTCGCTAGCCTTCGCAAAAGCCTCGGTCGTATTCGCCCCACAATGCGGGGTTAGCACAACATTGGAATAGTTGAGCAGCTTCGAACTCCTCGGCAGAGGTTCCTTTTCAAACACATCCAGCCCAACTGCGCCCACCCAACCTTGCTCAAGTGCTTCGCAAAGATCGGCCTCGTGAATCACCGACCCACGCGACGTATTCACAATCGTCATGCCCCGGTGGATATATTCGAAATGCGAACGGTTGAGCATCTTTTCAGTCTCAGTCGTCTTCGGCACATGAAAGCTCAAAATATCCGAGCGCTTTAAAAGCTCTTCATAGGCGACACGCTCGGCATCGACCTGACGAAACGAACTTTCATCCGTGTAAGGATCAAAGGCGATCACATTCATCTGAAAAGCATTGGCAATTTGCGCCACACGCTTTCCAATCCGTCCCAAACCCACAATCCCATAGGTCTTGTGACTAAGCTCGATCCCAGTCACAGCTTCGCGATTCCACTCGCCAGCCTTCAGCGCACGATGGGCCTGCGGAACTTTATTCGTACACGCCAACACCAGCGCCCACGTTTGTTGAGCCGCACTTTCCACATTGGCTTCGGGAGTGAACATCACGGTCACGCCCCATTTTTCCGCAGCATCCAAATCGATATGATCAAAGCCACTGGTCGCCGTGATAATCACCTGCAGTTTCTTCGCGCGCGAGAATACAGACTCATCCACAACCGTGCGGCTGCGAATAATCAAAGCTGCCACTTGTGAGAGATCCACGTTGTGCAGATTCGGCGTCTCCGTCTTCTGCACAGTCAAAAAAGGCTGCGAGCTCAGCGTCAGGAGCGCCTCTTGAGCAAAGCGATCCGTCACCAGAACTTTCTTCTGATCGGTCACGCGTTCCTCCAGAACTGATTCATTTCCGATTCTAGAGACTTCATCATCGAAGGCGGGCACAGCTGATCATCATAGCTGTGCAAAACCTCACCCAGCTTCATCATCAGCTCGGTCATTTGCTTGGGTTGAATGTAGCCCATATGCCCAATGCGAAGGATTTTTCCCTTCACCTGATCTTGTCCACCCATGATCGTGATATGATATTTTTCTTCCAAAGCCTGACGAACTTTCGCGCTATCAATCGTCATCGGCACAGTCAGCGCGGTCAAAGAGCTCGACGGTTTCTCCGCAAACAGTTTCAATCCCATTTTCTGAGCAAACTGCCGGGTGAAAATCGCCCGCTGCTCGATATCTTTGAACAGCATCTTCAGTCCGCGCTCTTCGATCAGATCCAAAACCACGTCCAGGGCGCGAATCAGACTCACGTTCGAGCTAAAGAAAGTTTCGCCCTTTTCATTGGCTTTCTTTTCTTTGCGAACGTCGAAATAAAATCGCGGCGTTTGGTTTTTTTCGATCTTCTTCCAAGCTTTTTTCGAAAAAGAAAACAGCGAAAGTCCCGTCGGCAGCATAAACGCTTTTTGTGAGCCTCCGACCAGTCCGTCAATCTGCCAAAGATCCATCGGCAGCGGCATCGCTCCCAGTGCGGTGATCCCGTCGACGAGGAATAAAGTGTCTGGATATTTTTGAATCAAAACACCGAGCTCATGAATCGGATGAACGATGCCCGAGCTGGTTTCGCAGGCTTGGCACAAAACGATTTTCGTATCCGGATGCTCGGCCAAGTATTTTTCCACGGCCGCCGGTGAAACCGCCTGTCCCCAAGGAACCTGCATGCGGTCAAGCTTGGCGCCAAAAGTTTCTGCCATCTCGCACCAGCGCTCGCCAAATTTTCCGGAATCGATGCCCAAAACGCGGTCACCTTTTTCCAAGACATTGACCAGCAGCGCTTCCATTCCGCCCGAGCCGGTTGAAGTCGAAATAAACACGGGCTCTTGCGTTTGAAACACGTTTTTTAAACGCGACAGCACGCGCGCTAAGATGCGATCGAATTCGGGCGTGCGGTGGTGAATCATCGGAAGTGCCAATGCTGCTTGCACTCGTGGATGGAGATTCACTGGACCTGGAGCCAAAACATTGTATTCTGTGTTCATGCCAGAATCTTACCTGAATGTTTTCCGGAAAGTCAGCACCAGCTTGTTAGTCCTGCTGATGGTCTCAGCAGTGGACACTGGCTGTGCCTATCGTCTTGGCAGTCCGGATCGCAGTTTGCCAGGTGGTTACCATCAGGTGTTTGTTCCGATCTTTAAAAACCGCTCGATGGAGCCGGGCGTGGAGGTGGCTTTCACCAACGCTCTGATTCAAGAATTCGAGCGCGCCAAGATCGGTCGTGTGGTCGAAGCCAAGCAGGCTGAAGTCATTGTGGAAGGCGTCATTGATTCGATCACCTACAACAAAAGCGGAACGGACCTGAATGCTGATACCCAAAGCAATTTGCCGCTGGGAACAGTCTTGGCGTCGCAGTATCAAATTTTGATCACAGCTTCGATCAGTTTACGCCGAAGTTCGGATAAAGCTGTTCTCTGGTCAGGAAGCTTTAGTGGCGAGCGAGTTTACTCGGCTCCGCAGGTGTTCACGGCTGGAGTTAACACGGTGAATCCACTTTACAATCTTTCTGCCAGAAGGCAAAACATTGAGAGAAAAGCGCTGGAGATGATGTCCGAAGCGCATGATCGGATCACGGAAAACTTTTAAGCAGAATGCCACAACTGGAACCGCAGCAATTTTATAACAGCGTCGAGAAAAGTCTCGAATCGCAAAGCTTTTCGGCCCTGTATTTCTTCTTCGGCGAAGAGCCTTACCTGATCAATCAAGCGGTGAATTACCTGAAAGTCTGTGCCCTGCATGGTGGGGCGGCTGATTTCAATTTCAATTCTTACTACGCCAGCGACGTTGAGATTTCTCAGGTGCGCGATGAAGTCGAGACACTGCCAATGATGGCCCCGCGCCGGGTCGTTCTGCTGCGTGAAGTACAAGATCTCACCGACAAAGAGTGGGCCCAGCTTGAGCCGCTGTTTGAAACTCCGGTGGATAGCACCGTTTT
>CBIHPB010000215.1:0-6425 GCA_966211485.1 uncultured Bdellovibrio sp. | reverse complement strand
TATCGTTGCGCGCGCTCAAGTTCCGCAGCTGGAACAAGCTCGTCACAAAGTTTTTGGACTTCACTTGTCATCATTTCCAAAGCTTTTTTCACTTTGCTTGGCGAGCATCCGATGTAAGCACCAAAGTACCCCGCATCGACACCTTCCATTCGCATTGGCGAAACTGAATAGGCGAGCGAATTTTTATCCCGCAGCTCGATAAACAATCTTCCGCCCTGACCGGCCAAGATGGACTGAATCACTTGCAAGGTGAAGCGGTCTTCATTGGTGATCGTCAGCCCCGGGTAACCCATGATCAGGTGGCTTTGCTCTTTTTGCACTTTGTAGAACTGATGCGATTCCGTCTTTGGCTGTTTCAAATCAAACTTGGCTTCGAATTTTTTTCCTTCTGGCAAAGCCTGGGTCGCTTTTTCAATATCCGTCAGCCATTCATCCACATTGCAAGCGCCGGAAAGCGTGATCGTCAGGTTGCGGCGCTTGTGCAGCTGAGCCCAATAGTCTTTGATTTCATGGCCACTGATTTTTTTTAATGTCTCCGGAGTCCCCAGCAGATCGCGGCTGTAAGGATGGCCTTCGAACATTTTTTCCATGAACTGACGAATCGCAATCTGGGAAGCGTTGTCGTTGCGGCTCTTGATTTGCTCGAGCTGGATTTTTTTCTCACGCTCGACCACTTCAGCTGGGAACGTGGGTTCGGTCAAAAGTTCCAGGAATAATTCGCGCGATGGCTTTTCAAAGCAAGATAAAGCATCCAGCCCCAAGCCCATCGAGTTTCGTCCCGAGATCGGACTGATCCCGGCCGCCATCGCTTCGATTTCGTGATAGATCTGCGCTTCGGCACGGGTTTTGGTTCCGCCCATCCAGCTGCGCGCTGTCAGCTCGGACAAACCATCCAATCCTTTTTCTTCTGCTCGGCCACCGCCCAAGAAAGCAAGCTTTGCCGAAAAGACATCGGTCTCGTAAGAAGGGCGCGCCAAAACGCGAACGCCGTTTGAAAGATTGTAGATTTCAATCTTTGGTTCCGATGGAGTTTTCTTCGGCATGTTTTTGTGAATCGATGGCGCCACTTTCTTGGTGGAAACTTTCGCCGGACGAGTCGCCTTCAAAGACTTTTTAAATCCCGCAAGCCAGGTCGACCAAACTTTTTTCACAGCAGCCGGTTCGTCATTTGAGAAAGTCGTGATCGTCAGTGTCTGCGCGTTGATGTATTTGCGCGCGACCCGCAGAATGTCTTTCGCTGTGACCTTGCTGACTTCTTGCAGGTATTTTTCGAAATACTTGGGATCGCCCATTAAAAACTCGGCATCGCCAAGTTTGCGTGAAAGCCCATCGACAGTCTCGACGTTATAGCAGCTTTCGCTTTCCAGATTGATGATCGCCTTGCGGATTTCCTCATCATGAATCTGACCGTTCAAAACTTCGTCGATCGTTTCCTGCACCCCACGCAAAGCCGGTTGCAGATTTTCTTTATTGTAACCCAGCGAAATCGCCAAAAAGCCCGGATCACGTCCCGTGAAAAGGCTGGCCCCGACCGAGTTCACGATTGGCGCTTCAATCCGAAGTTTGTGGACCAAACGCGAGCTATCGCCCTGACCCAGAATCATCGATAGCACATCCAAAGCCGGAATGTCTTTGTGTTTGATGTTTGGGGTCTTCCATCCCATGTAAGAGATGCTTTGCTCGAAAGTGGATTTTTTCACTTTCACGCGAACCGATTTTTGCAGCGGCTCTTTTTTGCGTTTCACATTTTTAACCGGATAGCTTTTGAATTCGCCGAAATATTTGGTCACCTGTTTTTTCATCTCGGCCGACTGAAAATCACCGGCTACGACCAGGAACATATTTTTTGGCGAGTATCGGTTGTGATAGTACTGAACGATTTTCTTCGCGCTCCACCCACGAACATTTTTCTCGTAACCAATGACTGGAATTCCGTAAGCGTGTTTCTGATAGGCCGTCTCAAAAAGCAGTTGGCTGGCATTGCGGCCTAAAGAATCGTTGCCGCGCTTGATTTCTTCCACGACGACTTCACGCTCGTTATCGATTTCAGTTGGGTCGAATTGCGGGAAACCCATCATCTCGGCCAAGGCTTCGATCCCCGTCTCGACAAAGTGTTTGGACATGGTCACATAGAATACAGTTTGGTCGAATGAGGTGTAGGCGTTCAGCTCGCCACCCGAGCCTTCGATCATGGCTGCGATCTCGCCCACCTTGAATTTGCGGGTACCTTTAAAGACCAAGTGTTCGATGAAATGGCTGATGCCCTCTTCGCCTTTGCCCTCGTCGGCACTGCCAGTTCGCACCCAGACCTGAACGGACACGACAGGTGATTTGTGACTTTCCTGGAAAAGGACTTTCATGCCATTTTTCAGTTGAAATTTTTTGACCATACCTTACTTTGCCTCCATGCCGACCAAGGTTTCCGAATCGTTCGGGATTTACGTTCACATTCCCTATTGTCTTCAGCGCTGCACCTACTGCGATTTTGCCACTTATGAGCAAAGCAAAATCATCCCACCGGCGCAGTATCTGAAGTTGCTGAAAGAGGAAATCCAACAAAGTGCACAGGCTTATCCACAAAAGGAATTGACCACGATTTACTTTGGCGGGGGAACTCCCAGCCTTCTTCCAGCTTCGGATATTGTAGCGATTTTGGACGAGCTTGCAAACGCCGGTTTCACGAAAACGGCTGCAACTGAGATGACAATCGAAATCAACCCGGCCACTTTGACCCCCGAAAAAATGGAAAGCTATTTAAAGGCCGGCATGAATCGCTTCAGTGTAGGAGCACAAACCTTTGACGACCGCCTTTTGAAGAGCGTCAATCGTGAACACAATGCTCAACAAACACGAGAGACTTTGACTTTCCTCAAGTCCTTTGACGTGAACTTCTCGTTTGACGTTCTTTTTGCACTGCCAACCCAAACCATAGATGGCCTGAAGCGGGATTTGGACGAAGTTTTAAAATTTCGCCCCCAACATGTCAGCCCTTATTGTCTGACCGTGCCTGAAGGCCACGTTCTCTCAAAAAATCGACCGCTTGAAGAAGATCAGGTGCAGATGTTTGATCTGATTTCATCCACACTAAAATCGGCCGGTTACGAACAGTATGAGATTTCGAATTTCTCGTTGCCGGGTTTTCATTCTCGGCACAATTCGCTGTACTGGGATGACTCGCCTTATTGGGGAATCGGGCTCAGCGCGCATTCTTATGCTCATCATGGAGAATGGGGCCGCCGATACTGGAATCCCAATTCGATCGGTGCCTATGAGGCCTGGATTCAGTCCAATCAGGGCCGCCGATTTGGTCATCCGGGCTCGAACCTCCCGGACTCGAATTTTGAGGACTTGGAAAAGCATCAGGCATTGACCGATTTCTGCCACACACGTCTTCGCACCATGAAAGGCCTGTCGGAACAGCGTCTGGAAACCCGTTTCGGCACGGCAATCGCGGCCGCAGTCGTGGGCCAGCTCAAGCTTTTTTCCGAGCAGGGCCTGGTTACACGCTATGGCGAACGCGAATGGCAGCTCACAGAGGAAGGTCTGGTGCTCAGCAATCAGGTCTTTGCCGGTCTGACTTATCTCAAAAACGAACTGCCTTAACTCTCTGGGGTTAACGCACTTGACACTCGTTGTTTAGAACCCAAATTTTCGATAGATTTACGAGGTTTAATGTATGGAGGAAATCGTGTCAGAGAAGAAGGCCGACACCAACTCGGATAACAATGCAAATCAGCCAAATGCAAATGCTACTTCTGAAGTTGAAGATCTCAAAGCACAGGTCGAAAAGTACAAAAACGACTATCTTTATTTACGTGCGGAATTCGACAACTATCGCCGCAACGTGATCAAAGAACGCGCCGATTTAATTAAATACGGCAGCGAGCGTTTGATCGTCGATGTTCTGGGTGTCTTGGATAATTTCGAGCGCGCCTTGGAAACTCGTCCAACTCCAGAAAATCTGGCGACCTACACCAAGGGTATCGAGATGACTCAAACCGAACTGCGAAATGTTTTGCAGAAATTTGGCGTCGCCGAAGTTCCGGCGAAAGGTTTGCCTTTCGATCCAGCGATTCACGAAGCCTTGAGCAGCGAGGAAACTGCAGAGGTTCAGCCTGGATCTATTTCGCGAGTCTTCAAGAAGCCTTACAAACTGCATGACAAAGTGATTCGACCTGGACAGGTCGTGGTGGCCAAAGAACCGGTCTCACACTCACTGGTCCATTTAAGCGGAGGATCTGCACTTGGCAGCGAAGAAGGATGTTTACACGGTACTGGGTGTTTCTCGGACGGCGACGCCGGAAGAGATCAAGAAAGCTTATCGCAAGCTTGCGATGAAGTATCACCCAGACAAGAATCCGGGCGATAAAAAAGCCGAAGAGCAATTCAAAGAACTGTCTGAAGCCTACGAAGTCCTTAGCGACGATAAAAAGCGCGAGATGTACGATCAATTCGGCTTCGCGGGAGCAGGCGCTGGCTTTGCTGGTGCCGGAGCTGGCGGTCCGGGTGGTTTCGGAGGCGGCGGGCCTGGTGGTTTTGGCGGATTTAGTAACGCCGAAGATTTCCAAGATATTTTTGGCGATATGTTCGGCGATGTTTTCGGTGGACGCGCGGGTCCCGGCGGTTTCCGCCAGCGACAACGGCAATCGCGCGGAGCAGACCTTCGCTACACATTGACTGTGTCTTTCGAAGAGTCCGCACTGGGCTCTGAGAAAACAATTTCTTTCCTGCGACATCGTCATGGCCGTGAAGAGACCGCTCGTCTGTCGGTGAAAATTCCAGCGGGGGTTAAACCCGGACAACGCTTGAAACTTTCAGGCGAAGGTGACGGCGCCCCTCAGGGCAGTGGTTCCGCTGGTGACCTCTATGTAATTATTCAAATTCAGGATCATCCTCTTTTCCGTCGTGAAGATGACGATGTCTTGTTGGATGTTCCAGTTCCTTATACTGACGCAATTCTGGGCGGCGAAATCGAAGTTCCGACCCTGACGGGTCGCGTGGCTTTGAAAGTTCATGCGGGCTCGCATTCTGGACAGGTGTTTCGCCTGAAGGGAAAGGGCTTCCCGAAATCGGGCGGCTTTGGCTCGGGCGATATGCGTGTGCGAATCATTGTCGATACGCCTTCGCATATTTCCGCCAAGCAAAAGGAATTGATTCAAGAGCTGGCGAAAGCTGGCGGCGAAACCCCTCAAGTCAAAGAATTCAAAGATAAAATGGCACAAGTGATAAAGGGTCGAAAATAATGGATCTTAAAAAAGCGTTCTTCTCGGTTGTCGTTGCAGTTTCATTTTTGTCCTGCTCATCAGGCCCTAGCCTGGCTTCTCGCAATTCAGAAGAGCGTGTGATTCAACCTCGTCCCGATGCTCCGCCAAAAACGGCGGTTCCTAAAGCGACTCCGGAAAAACTTTTCGATGCCGCTCGCAAATTGTTCGACGCTAAGGAATACAACAAAGCTTACGACTACTACATGACTGCAGCCCAAGGCTGGACGGGAAAGCCTCGTGAACCAGAAGCTTTGGTTTGGGCAGATCGCAGCCTCGTGCGTGGATCTCGCTTTCATGAGGCGGCCGATCTTTCGAATCAGCTTTTGAAGAATCGCAAATGGAATGACTCTTTAACTTCTGAAATCACCGGTTACTTGTTTAAATCGCAAGAATCGATCGGCGATGTCCTGGCGGCTTTGACGACGGCCGCTGAAGCCCAGGCCAATCCGCAATTGGCAAAAGAGGCCGAAGCGTACCGATTGAAATCCAACGAGATCATCGAAAACAAACTGTCCCCTGCTGAACTTGAAAAAGTGGCGGCTCAGGAAAATCTAGGTGTTTCCCGAGCAAAAGCTTATCAACGCCTGGGCGAGATGAGTTTGGAAGTTCACGACCAAGATGGCGCACGAAAGTATTTCGCCAAGGCGATTGGCATTGCGCCGACTTCTGAGGCCGGCGTTCGTTCGCAGGAAATGTTGGATCAGCTGGAATCCATTCGTCGAGTCGAGTCGAAGACCATCGGCGCTGTTCTTCCAATGTCTGGAAAACATGCGGCCATTTCACAAAAAACTTTGCGCGGAATTCAGATGGGTTTGGGCTTGTACAACAATTATCCATCATCATTTAAGTTGGCTGTGATCGACAGCGAAGGAAATCCGGACAACGCCCGTCGCGGTGTCGAACGTCTGGTTCGCGAAGACAATGTCATCGCCATCATCGGCAGCGTTCTCTCCAAGACCGCACCGGCTGTCGCCGCGAAAGCCAGCGAGCTTGGCGTTCCTTCAATCGCTTTGTCACAAAAGGCTGGCATCACGGATGCCGGACCGAATGTGTACCGAAATTCTCTGACCAGCGAAATGCAGGTCCGATACTTGGTTAAAATCGCGATGGAAGAAATGGGAATGAAAAAGTTCGCCATTCTTTTCCCGAACGATCTTTACG
>CBIHPB010000214.1:0-6439 GCA_966211485.1 uncultured Bdellovibrio sp. | reverse complement strand
GTTTTTGGTTCGGGATCACGATCAGTGTATCGACATTTTCTTTCAGCTCTTGCAAACCGCCTTCCGCATGTTTCTGACGGCGCTTTCCTTCGAACACGAATGGACGAGTCACAACACCGATGGTCAGTGCGCCCAACTCGCGAGCGATTTTGGCAACTACCGGGGCACCGCCGGTTCCCGTACCACCGCCCATTCCGGCAGTGACGAAAACCATGTCGGCACCCTCTAATTTTTCAACAATTTCATTATAAGATTCGATGGCAGCACGGCGGCCGACATCGGGATTGGCTCCGGCGCCCAAACCTTTTGTGAGGTCGAGACCCAACTGAATTTTGCCAGGAGCTTTGTTGGCGTTGAGAGCTTGGATATCCGTATTGGCGACGATGAATTCGACCTTCATATCGGATTCGATCATTGTCGAAACGGCATTTCCTCCGCCACCGCCGACACCGACCACTTTAATATTGGCCCCAATACTGATGTTCTCTTCTAGTTCAAACATGATGCTGCCCTCCCCGAAGCCTCACGCGTTCCTGCGTCAGCTTCGCTGAATTAAAATAACCCCTCGAAGAAGTTTTTCATTTTGGTGCCGAATGAATTCAGGCTTTCAGCGATCGCGTCTTCATTCTTCATCGAACTTGCCTTTGTAAACTTCTTCTGTGCAAGTCCGTAAAGCAAAAGACCGACAGACGTCGCAAAAGCTCCAGACTTCACGACTTCGGTCAATCCTGCGACCTTATCATTCGAACCAACGGGAATGCCGCGACGAACAGGAACATCAAAGATGAACTCGCCCATCTCGACCAAACCATCCAATTGCGAAGCTCCGCCTGTCAGAACCACTCCGGATCCCAGCAAAGGCAAAAGTCCGCTCATTCTCAAATCATTTGAAATCATCTGCAAAGTTTCTTCAGCGCGAGGCTCGATCACCTCGGCCAAATCTTTTCGAAGCACAGTGCGCGCCTTGCGTCCGCCGACACCTTCCACTTCCATGGTGTCTTCTTCATTCACAAGTGTGGCCATGGCACAGCCATACTTTTTCTTCAGCTCTTCAGCTGCGACTTGCGGCGTGCGAAGTCCAATCGCCACGTCATGGGTAAAGTGTTGGCCACCAACAGGTACAACCGATGTGTGAGCCACGCTGCCGTTAACGAAATAGATGCAATTGCAAGAGCCCGCACCCATATCGACGACGCAAACACCCAATGCTTTTTCGTCTTCGCTCAATACAGCCATCGCCGAGGCCAATGGATCCAAAATAAAGCCCAAAACTTTCAGGCCCGCTTTTTCGATGCATTTCACATTGTTGGCAATTGCCGTTTGGCTGCTGGTCACGATATGCACGCTGGATTCAAGGCGAATGCCCGACATGCCAATCGGATCCAAGATTCCGTCTTGTCCGTCGACTTTGTATTCCCGAGGCAAAACGTGCAAGACCATGCGATCCGTTGGAACCGCTACCGCCTTGGCTGCTTCGATCACGCGCTCAACATCTTGAGCGGTGACCTCTTTATTCTTGATAGCAACCATGCCTTTGGAATCGAAAGATTTAATATGTGAACCGGCAACTCCAACCCAGACTTCTTCAATTTTGTAGCCTGACATCAATTCAGCTTCTTCGCGCGCTTTGCGAATCGATTCAGCGGTGGCCTCGATATTGACGACAACACCTTGCCGAATGCCAGTGTTCGGAGCCGTTCCCAGTCCCACGATTTCTAGTTTTGGAGTTTCAATATTGGCTGGATCGAGTGCTTTATCGACAGTGGCAATAACAACACTGACCTTGGAAGATCCAATGTCCAGACCTGCAATGACAAGAGGTCTTGTCGCCTTTTGTGTCAGCTTCGTATTCATTTTTGACTCGTCCGTAAGTGGGCAGCTGTTCTATTTAATTTCGCGCTACGCGCGAATATTCACAGCCTTTAACAAATATCCATCCAAGACATTTGTCCCTAGACTTAAAGCTTAGGGATCCTTACGCAGCCTGACAAGAACTTTTTTTGACAAATTCGCGTCGATGACGCGCGCTTCTAACTGACGAGTTTCGAGATACTCGAGCACCTGAGACACACGTGCGGACTTGAGAGGAATGTTTTCTTCTCCCATCTTCACTTTGATTCCTGACTGAATCAACGTCGCCCAAAATCCTTCTTTCGGATCAAATCGCAATTCCGAAATTTTTCCGTGCGAAAATTTTCCGTCGCGCGGAATTTCCGAAATCACTTTCACCGCTTTCTTCCGCATCTCCAAATTGCTCTCGAAAGCAGTGCCCTCAAGCAACGCCACATCAGGTGCAGTCTTTGTCGAAACCGCCGGAAGAAAACTTCCGTCTTCAACAATTGGAAAAATATCTCCAGCTTTTGAAAGAAACAAAAGCTTCACGGATTTGGGCTGAACAGTGACCTGCAAACGCGATGGCCATCGCCGCGAGATCGCGATTGACTCGATCCATTTCATTTTTTGAGTGCCGGCCGAAATTTTCGGAAGATCCAAGTGCCAAAGCGAACGACCGCGATAACCTTCCATGTTCGCATTCAAATCAGCGACCAAAGGCTGCAAAAACTGCGGATTGATGTCGCGGTTTTCGATGGTGATTTCGATTTGGTCGAGATTAAAGAAACCCTGGCGGTCCAACCAGAAAATTGTTCCAGCAACCAGGGCCGGAATCACAACCACAGCAACAAACAGTTTGAAGATCAGTTTTTTCATCGGCTGCATTCAGTCTACGGAATTCACAGCACAAAGGAAATCCGGGCTGTGAAGCCCGGACTTAGGACCCGTTCGGCCAAGCAAGGCGGGGCCGTTAAGCTTCGTCCTGTGGCCGTAAAGAATTCTATTTTTCTGATTTTTCCGCGGCTTCCATTGCAGCCGGCGTGATCACCACATCGACACGGCGATTTTGCGCTCGTCCGACTTTGGTGGCGTTGGTAGCAATCGGATGACGAGCCCCATATCCGCGTGCTTCGATCATCGCTTCGGATGCTTCTTCGGTGCTGGAACCGGTGGTCTTCATCACACCTTGTTCTTCCAAGGCCCGAGCAACAGAGGCTGCACGAGTCTGAGAAATCTTTTCGTTGATCTCAGGTTTGCCGACCGAATCTGAATGTCCTTCGACCACGACTTTCTTGGCATTTGCCATATGAATTGCGTCTCGCACTTTCCCCAAGACCGGCATCGCCGAAGCTGGCACCGCTGTTTTGCCCGATGAAAAGCTGACCGCTTTCAAACGGATGATCAAGTTTTCACCCTGGCGCAGGACCTCGGCCTCTTCAGGAGAGAACTGCTCGCGAATCGAACTGATCATTTCATCGATTTGCTGACGGCTGGCCAATTCACGTTGTGCCGCCATGGCCGACTTTTGTGCTTCACTCAGTTCTGTTTCTTGAGTGTTGACTCGGGAATTCAGAGCCGAAATCTGCTGATCGCGATTGAAGATATCCAGCGCCATCGCTTCATTGCCGCGGCCTCCGGCTTGTTTGGAAAGCTCATTGACCCGCAGAAGCTTCAGAGATTCGCGGAAGGCATCATCTTGTGCCGATGAAACGACCGCGTCGTTGTGTCGATCTGCATTGATCGTCAGCTCGGCTGTTTGCAACATATGCTGAGCACTGGCCAGCGTCCGAGGCGCATACTTGGCCGCTCCCATTCTTTCGGCCGCTTCAATATTTGAAACCGTGTCGCCAAGGCGAGAAGCTTTGATACTTCGCAATTCCAGATTGGAGAATTCGTTCTGCAGACGAGCGCGATCTTTCAAAGAAACGTCCGGCGTTTTTCCTTCGAATCCCTTGGTGATTTTCATCAGGTCTTCATCCGCATCTTCAAGATCCGGACGGTGATATCGAGCCGCCCCCGCAACCAGCGCTTTTTCACGAGCATCGGCAACCTCTGGCAAAGACTGAATCGATCGATCCGCCACCCCGCGGGCCTGCTCGAAGTAACTGCGGGCCGTTCCCAATTCTTCGAGAACTTCCGCGTTGGAAGAGCCCTTGCTTTGAAGAGCCTGCGCTTTCTCCCAGGATTTCGAGGCGCGAGAATAGCTGACTGGAGCGAAGACCGCGATCTGCTCGGCCTCGGTTCGCCGCATTTCAGTTTTCAGATTCTGCAGCTCATCGGCCGAATTGGCGGTCGGCGCATAGACGTAGTTTTTCTCGGGCTTTCCGGCACAAGCGGCAAAGAAAAGACAGAGACAGATGACGAAAAAGACTTTCATTAGGAAACTGGGCTCTTCACGTTCGGACATAGGAATCCTCCTTCAAAATTGCTTTGAGCTAAGCCGCAAAGAAAACCCATGTCTAGACAGGAGCCGTGACTCTGAGGTTCAATGTGTTGATTGATAGGCGAACCGGTCAAGATGACCCAAGAAAACCGAACTTTTTTTGATTGAAATTTACCAGCGAAAAAGAACAAGGGCCATCGACCGATGAAAACAAATCTAAAAACCCAGACGCACAACTTCCGTCTGAAGCTGCACTCCGGTTTTTTCTTTCACAGTCTTTTGAACGTGCTGGATCACCTGTAAGATATCCTGCGCTTTAGCTGAACCCTGATTGACAATAAAATTGGCGTGCTTCTGGGAAACCTGCGCATCCCCGACTGAAAATCCCTTCAGTCCACAGGAATCAATCAGCTGAGCCGCCTTATGTCCCACGGGATTGACAAAAACGGATCCGCAGCTGGGAAGATCCAGCGGCTGTTTGCTGAGACGAACCTTGTTGGCATTTTTCACTTGCTCGAGAATCGTTGGATCCGGCTCCATCGGCCAGCTGAGACCCACACGAACAATGATTCCTGGTTGCCAGCCCTGACAGTGCCGGTAGCTCCAGTGCAATTGATCTTTGCTGAGTCTCTGAATGCTTTGGTCTTCGCGAAGAACTTCAACCCAGTCCGTGAGCTCGACAAATTCACGCGGTTTGAAGCTTTCAGCCACGCCCGCATTCATGACGATTCCGCCACCCACGTCACCTGGAAGCCCCGCTAGAAACAAAGCCGGCGACAATTTATGCTTGAGAAAAATTTTGAGCAGTTCGGACTTGCTGGTGCCTGACAGCGCCGTTATTTCCAGTCGGCCACCGGTCTCTAGAAGGGCTGTTCCCGAAAAATTTTTCAGACCGATCACAAGACCACGTATGCCTTGATCCGAAATCAAGACGTTACTGCCACCACCCAAAACGGTAATCGGCAACTTTTTTGTCAAAGCCCATGACTGAGCTTCTTTGAGCTCTTCCAGATTTTTGGGAAGACACAGAAATTCAGCCGGCCCCCCGACAAGCCACGAGGTCAGCGGCGCCAGCGAGGCATCGGGTTTGAACTCGATCATGACAGACGAGCCAGAATATCCATTCCGACTTTCCATCCGTCACCGGCCCCAAGCGTGATAAAGATATCTCCGGATTTCAATTCCGCGTGAATGGCAGCTGCCAGCCCGTCATTTTTCGGCAGATACTGACAAGCTGGGTGCTTCATTTCTTCCACCAGCTTTTCTGCTGTCACGCCAGGAATTGGATTTTCACCAGCCGCATAGATATCCGTGATGTACAGCTGATCGCATTGCGAGAAGCAAGTCGTAAAATCATGCCAGCAGCTCTGTGTGCGCGAATAACGATGTGGCTGAAACATGACCACCAGACGCTGCTCGGGAAATTTTTCGCGGAAGCCCTGAAGGGTGGCGCGAACTTCGGTTGGATGGTGTCCGTAATCGTCGTAAATACGAATTTTATTTTTCTCGCCTTTGAAGTGGAAACGGCGATCCACACCTTCGAATTTGGCCAGCCCCTGACGGCAGGTCTCAAAACTAAATCCGGCCTTCAATCCTACGATCATCGCCGCCACGGCGTTCAAAGCATTGTGCTGACCCGGAACGCGTAATTCGAAATCACCGATTTTCTTTCGGCCCGTCGACGTGTTCTCGTGCAGCTCGTATTTTCCCTTTTGACCTTTGACGACAAAATCGTTCT
Source organism: uncultured Bdellovibrio sp. (assembly GCA_966211485.1). Lineage (GTDB taxonomy): Bacteria > Bdellovibrionota > Bdellovibrionia > Bdellovibrionales > Bdellovibrionaceae > 21-14-0-10-47-8. The sequence goes on along the minus strand of CBIHPB010000214.1, from coordinate 485 downwards.
TGTCATCAAAGCCGTAGAACAGAATTCGCTTGGGAAAATTTTCGAAAGTCTCTCGCACCTTGGGATCATCGCCCCACACCACACAAAAGCCGTAGAAAGGAACCCGCTGTGCAAACTGCACGAACGAGGCCTGCAGATTTTCGAAAGACTTGAAATAATCCAGGTGATCCGAATCGATATTGGTGATGATGGCAATTTCCGGTGAAAGCTTTTGAAAACTTCCATCGCTTTCATCCGCTTCAGCTACCAACCATTCACCGTCACCTAAAAGAGCTGTCGACTTGATTTGCTCGAACCGTCCGCCGACGACAATCGTTGGTTTGACTTTCGCTTCTAAAAAAATCGAAGCCGCCATCGAGGTTGTTGTCGTTTTTCCGTGCGTTCCCGCAACCGCCACACCACGCTTCAGGCGCATGATCTCGGCCAACGCCTCGGCCCGCGGAATCAAAGGAATCTGACGAGCCCGAGCCACCTGAATTTCCGGA
>CBIHPB010000213.1:0-6483 GCA_966211485.1 uncultured Bdellovibrio sp. | reverse complement strand
GTTGACCCCACGCAACTGTCACTGACAACGGAAAGGCCTGTTGAAAATGCGCCATCAGTCCCGCGAACTCGCACTCCAGATCCTGTTCCAAATTGAGTTTGCTCCGCAAATTGAATACGCCGAATTTCTGGAAGTCTTCGAGCAATCTTTCTCTCAAGATGTGATCGACTACGCCGATCTTCTGATCAATGGCGTGAAAAACAATCTGGAAAAAATCGACACGCTCATCCAAGGTGCGAGCTCGCACTGGAAGGTGTCGCGCATGGCTTTGGTCGATCGCAATATTCTGCGCATGTCGACTTTTGAAATGAAACTGATGTCAGATGCACTGAAGCCCAACATTGTGATCAACGAAGCGGTCGAGCTGGCCAAAAAATACGGAACTGGCGAGTCCGCAGCCTTTGTGAACGGAATCTTGGACCAATTGGCCAAAGGATCTTAAAGAGATGGAAGCGAATCCGGCCTTCACTGCAGGTGCTGATCTTTGGATCGTTCCGGAAAGAAAAAAATCCCGGCAGGTTCAGCATCTGGATTGGTATCTGGGATTTCAAATTGCCAAATCTGTGCAACATCAGTCCCCGGTTCTTTCCGACAAAGTTACGAGCATTCTTGATGCCTGCGCTTTGAAAAATTATGATTTCGCCGAATCCACCAGCGAAGAACAAGATGCACTTTTGATTTTGTCTTCTCGCACCCTGCCCAACCGCTGGGTGATGGTTTTGAGAGGCAGCGACAATCTCGAATCCTGGACGGCCGAGGCCATTCACAAGTGGAAGAAAATGAATAGCCCAAGCCTGCGCGTCTTTCTGCCTGAAGGCTGCAAACAATCTGAAATGCAAAAGCTTTGGAAAAAGCTGGGCGGCCCTGAAAGCGTGCAACTGATCGAAGAGGCGTCCCATGCCTGAAAATATGCCGAATAAACTGAGCCGTCTTTTTTTCAATCAGGTTCAAGTTCTGCAAAAGCAGCTCGAACATCTTTTAGAAAAAGAACCGCTGAAGGAAACCAAAACCCAACCAGCGGCAAAAAACTTTCAAGTGCAGACCGACCTCACTCAGGTCGACAGCATGGGTGTTGGCTTGTCAGCGCAGCTTTCCGAGCGCGCTCCGATGCTTTTTTCGAAACTGTCGATCTATTTCGATTCAGGCCTTTTGTTTCAGCGTGCGGGCCACGAATGGAAAGCCACCGCTGGCTTTGATCAAGGCGACTTCTTCCCTTTGAAGGGTGTTGAAATTCAAATCCCTTTCAAATTTCCAAACATGAGCCTGATCGAGGTCCGCCGCGTTCACTCGCGTGAGATTTTTTCGCACTTGATGGACCTCCAAGTTCTTCGCAGTGATAAGGGCCAGGCCCTGATTTTCAAACCGCATCCGGATTACATTTTCATGGTGACATCAACCCTGGCCGATCCATGGCTGAAACCGCATGTCGAGCGCATTCAGCGCGAGATCCTGATGCTGATGGGTGATTACTAATGGATAGTGGTGTGATCTACATCATCTCGGACGGAACCGGCGAAACCGCCGCGACCATGATCCGAGCAGCCCTCGTTCAATACCCCGATAAAGACATCCAACTGGTTCGCTGCAAAAACATCCGCACCGAAGCCCAAGTTCTGCCACTGGTGGAAGAATGCTTCGAGCGAAAAGGCATCATCGTCTACACCGTGGTGAGCCTTCAGTTGCGCAGTAAAATTTTCGAGATCGCCAATCAAAAAGCGATCCCATGTATCGACCTTCTGGGCCCGGTTCTACAAACACTGGACAGCTACTTTGGCGTCGCCGATCACCAGCTGCAAGCGGGCCTTCTTCGCACCGTGGACGAGCGCTACTTCAAGCGCATCGAAGCGATCGAATACACCGTCAAACACGACGACGGGAAAACTTTCTCCGAGCTGGATAAAGCCGATATTATTTTGGTGGGCATCAGCCGAACCTCAAAGACCCCACTGTCGATTTTCCTCAGCCACAAAGGCTGGAAGGTCGCCAACATTCCGTTGGTGTTGAACGCTCCACTGCCTGATCAACTTTTCCAAGTCGATCAGCGAAAGATCGTGGGCCTGATCATCGATATCGAAAGTCTTCAGCGCATCCGCAAAAACCGTTTGGAAAAATTCGGCCAAGACCCTGGCGGCGAGTACGCTTCGCTTTCCCACATCATGAAAGAGATCGACTACGCCCAAACGCTGTTCAAACAAAACCGCAAATGGCCCGTCTTCAACGTCACCGAACGCGCGCTCGAAGAAACCGCAACCGAAATCACAAGAATCGTCGCCGCCCGCATGGGCTGGCCAGATTCTGCACTTTTCTGATTCCCTATGGAAAATTTGAAAAGCGACAAGCTCAGTTTCGAAGCTCCGTCTGGAAAAATTCAAGCTTCTTTGATGTCAGCTCAAAATTCCGCCGGCGAACTTGCTGTCGTACTTCCTGGCGCAGGCTATCCCTGCACAATGCCACTGCTTTACTATTCGATCGATGCTCTTTTACTAAAGGGTTATCAAGTTCTAGCAGTTGAAAAAGTATACGCCGATGATCTCACCTGGCGAGGAATCAAAAATCGCGGATCCGCATTTGCCTATGTCCAGGCCGACACAGTGGAACTCTTCACGCAAATTTCAAAACAGTTTTCAAATCAGGTGAAAGTTCTGCTGGGCCGGTCTCTCGGAACCTTCCAAATCGCCTGCGCGCTAGAAGAAAAACTGGCTCACCCACGCCAAGTTGTCTGGCAAACGCCAGCCCTAGGTGAAAAGTGGCCAGTGATTCAAAACTGTGGAATTCTCGGATTTGGAATCATTGGAACAATTGATCCCCGCTATGAAACCGCCATCCCCTATTTTCCACCAGACCAAATTGTCATTGAAGGGGCAGATCACGCAATGGAAATACCGGGAGACATCCCAAAATCCATTGCAATTCTTCAGCAAGTCATCCAAGCAACTGACAACTGGATCATGCCAGCCACGAGAGTTTGAATATTTAGGCGGCACGCCGAAAGCGTGACGGCTCCTCGAAGAAAAATCCCACGGGCTTACCCTTGTTCCGAAATTTTGCTCGCAGCGATTCGTGGTACTTTTGCAAGGCCGCTTGGCCTTCTGCGCTCAAAAGAAACTGTGAAACTGAATTCGCATTCAAATCAACGGTCCGATATTTTTTACCAAGCACCTCAAAAACATACCGAGCAAATTCGGTTTCGATTCTTTGTTTGATTTGTTGGACATCGCCAATCCGAGGGAAAGTCAAAAATTTCGAGTTCCAATGGTGCTTGAGAACAACATCTGTCTCCACAAGAAACTGACCGTCTTCCGTCTGTTTCTTAATCTCGTCCATTCCCAGCACATCAAAAAGGTTCTTCACATGCCGAGTATCCGAAAGATCTCGCCAAACGATTTGATCCAAAGGCTTTCCCGTTTTCCCATCGAAGCGAACCAGATAGTTCTGATCATGCGGATAAACCAAGCTCAAACCATAGCGCAAAAGCATCTTGGCCATCGAATGCGCATATGGAATCGTAAAGTGATTGAAAATCACTTCATCCAATGACTGACCCGTCTTTTCCGCCCATGCCCGAAATGGCTTTTCCATAGCGAATCCCGGATAAGTATCATGCCCATCTTGCAAGGCCCGAAGATCGCGAACGACAAAACCATTTCCCGACTCTTTATCGGCAACTGACAACACATCAACCAGCGTGATCAGGCCTGGGTCTTGGCCGATCTGTGCGTCGATCTGGCGAATAGCTTTAGCCCGCATCAATGAGATGATCACACTTTTTTGCAGCTGTGATTTATCGAACTGCTGAACATCCAGCGGCATTTTGATCGAGTAAGCGGCATCTTCATTGTGAAAGAACATCGAGCGCGAGGCCGAATACAATGCCGGAATCGTACCATCCGTCGGCTCGGATGAGTGAGGGACGTGCTGAACCGATTTTTGCCTCGGGTGACGAGGCCAGCGAATTTTCCCCGCCTCATCAAAGATTCCCCGCAAAATATGAGGATCCACATCACCCGCCGTTCGAATCACAGCCGTTGACGGGTCGACACTGACATAGACGACGTTTTGTATTTCGGATGGATTGGTGATTTCGCCGTTCATTTTCTGTTCACGATAGGCAAGCTTTTGCATCTCCACTGGAAACTGCAATAACTGATCGGTGACCTGAGCTTTTCGGCAGATGATGGCAGCCTGGGAAGACTCTATGGCCAATGCGGCAAAGATAAAAACAATACTCGCCAAATACGCCCAAGTTTGGAGCTTTGATTTCAGTGCCACCTGATCTCCTTCGTGAGATCAGTGCCTTGTGCAAGGCTTAGACCCTGATAATTTTGAGTTGGCTTCGATTTGACCCTGCAAAGCAGGAATTTTATATAGAGTGAAGCTCAATACAGGCTCTTGGCCATGGCGCCCAGAGAAACTGAAGCCCTGCGTCCGGAAACAGGGCCTGGCACCTTATGCGCGCTCTTGCTGTTGCAAAGCTTGGTAGAAAACTTCAGTGATGGATTTGAGCTCTGGATTTTTCTTCGAGTAGAAGAAGAATTCGACCGAGTAATCAAATCCGCGCATCAACACGTGATTGAGGCGGCCCATGCGGACCTGTTTTTTGATTGCCAGTGATGGCAGGAATCCCCAGCCAAGACCGGATTCGATCACGCGCTTCAGGGTTCCCACGTTGGTCGACTCGAAAGTCGGAGCCAGGGTCACCTTTGCTGTGTCCAATTGCTTTTTCAAAGTTGCATTGAAGTTTGGATATTCGCCGGTGAAAAGAATGATCGGATAGCGCACGTACTCGGCCACATCGATTTGCTTGGGCATATCGCTGTCTTTTCCGGTACCGACCAGCCACATCTCTTCTTTGAACAAAAATTTCTTTTCGTTTTCGCCCAGCTTTGTCGCGAATTCATTTTCGACCGCCGGCAAGATTAGAAGATCCAGCTCGTCCGAGTTGAATCGCTTGATCAGGTCATCGCCACGGCCGTACTCGATTTTGATATTCAGTTCGGGATTGTGCTTCAAAAGCCGGCTGACGATCGGGCTCATCAGCTGAACGCCGATGGAATCCAAAGTTCCGACTCGCAATTGACCTTGCAGCTCGGCACCCATCGCTTTGACGGCGACCTCAGCCTGTTGAGAAAGTTGCAAAATACGTTTGGCATAATCAAACAAAACTTCACCTTGCAAAGTCGGCTTGATTTGACGGACGCCTCTGACCAGAAGATCGACACCAAGGTCTTCTTCGAGGTTTCGGATCTGCTGACTAATCGCTGGCTGAGTGAGGAAAAGTTTGTCAGCGGCACCGGTCATGCTGCCTTCGCTAATAACGGTCACAAAGGATTGCAGTTGGTAGAGGTTCATCATAAACAGCGTCCGTTCTTTAAGAGATCATTACAAATGGCGTCTATTCGCTGGCGAAAGATCGCTTTTATTTACTAAAGCTTTCCTTCGCTTTCCGCCAGAGCCCCCTTGTTTTCCAATTTTCTTTCTCCTATCCTATTATCTGGCGCCTCATTCGAGGCGGCAGGCAATGGGGAGTTAAAAATGAAACTTTGGGCAGCCTTAGCGGTTATCTTAACCAGTTTGACCTTGGAAGCAAAAGTTTTTCGCAACGCTTACGTGGCCTTCGAACTCCCCGACACTTGGAAATGCGCTCTCGAGCACACTGAATGGGTCTGCCGGTCCGAATCCACCAACGAATCCAAGGAAGCCATCATCATTTTGACCGCAAAAGAGGTCGGCCCCACAGATTCTTTTGACGCTTATACTCAACATTTGGCCACAGTTCAAAAACAAGGCACTTCCCGCGTCGTCTACCCACCCAAACAGGTCAAAATCAACGACCACGTCTGGATCGACGGCCTTCATATGGGAAGCGAAGTCCAAAACTACTTCACCCGCTATTTGGCAACGATCAAAGACCGCATCGCGATCCTAGTCACCTACAGCGCCCACAAAAATTTCTACACCAAGTACAGCCAAGATTTCTTCAAATCGATCCAAAGCTTGCGAGTGATCGCAACGCCGAATCTTTTGGATAATCCGCAGGCCAACGGTCTCCGCCCCAGCAATGAACTTTTGGGACAGCCAATTGGATCCGCCATGCCAGCAGACATGACCATGCAAGAGGGCGTGGGTGAAGGCGGCGGAAATCAAGGTCAGAAGACCAAGATGATGATGATGGGGATTGCGATTCTGCTGGCCGGGATTGCGATTTATATTTTCATCAAGATGAAGCAGAAGTAAGCACGAAATTCCGTGACGATCTGAGTTTCGCCGTCCATGGCAGCGCATCCCGAAAACTCGCGCATCCATTCGCTCGAGACCAATATATTGGTCAGGTGACCATTTTATTGGTCTTCATCGGAAGGCCTTCCCCATACTCACTTTTTTGTATGAATACAGCTGTGTAAGCAGCAGCGGAGATCACTTACTTCTGTCGAAGGCCATTAAAATGACCAAGCGGCCAATATACTGGCCTTCGCTTGAAGAACT
>CBIHPB010000212.1:0-6506 GCA_966211485.1 uncultured Bdellovibrio sp. | reverse complement strand
CTTCCACATATCACCATAAGGAAGCTTGGGATCTTTGGCGATTTTGATGAGCAAGTCGATCGTGTCGGGCATGAACTGAGCATAGCCCTTCGCTCCAGCAAACGAAGTCTGACTTTTTCTGTAAGCGGATTCGGCCAGAACTGTGCAACGAAGAAGACTGCGTGAAACTCCAAAGACAGATTCGGCCTGGGCCGCAACCGCAATAGATTCAGGCATTCGCACGGAGAAAAAATCCTCTTCGTCGGCTAGGACTGCTTTTTGATTTTTTGAATCGAGATCTCCGCGATGCAGACAAATAAAGCGGTTCAGCTCGGCATCGGATTTCACCGTGATATCATCAGTTTTATTTTGAATTTGCAGCAAGTTGCTGGCGACAGTGGCTTCGGCGGCCATCGAGGATTTTTCATTGGTTTGATTTTTCCCCGTCGATGTCGTCAGCTCTGGCTGTGGGTACTGCTTTTCAGAGGGCGTGGTGATCAGATCCGCTTCCACCCAGCCGACGAATTCTCTGGTTTCTCCACGCAGTGAACGCAGGCGAAGTCGCACTTTGTAATAGCGCATATTTTCTTCGAATTCACCGTGCAGGATTTTTGCGTCCTCAAAAATCGGACCATAAGGTTTGTCTGTTTCGTTGAGGACTTGTTTTTCTTCCAGCTCAATGCTGACGACCTGTTTTGGTTTCAGCAAAAGATCAGGTGCCAAAGCTTCGCAGGCCGCCTTTGATTTTTCATAGCGTTGGGCGTGCAGCGCTTTGACCGCTTCGGGAAAGTTTTTGTCGATGGACGAGGCGCAATCGCTGACGGTCCAGCCCGGCTCTTTCCAGACATAGACTTGATTTCCACGCACGTAGGCTTCCCATGGCAGGGAATTGGCCGCGAAAACGAGAGGGGAAATCAACAAGTCTAGGATGAGTGTCAGAAGCGCATATTTCATCTCGAAAGATATCGGAATATTAGCGGAAATTTGAAACCCAATTCATCACAATCATGTCGATGATCTAGCCGACCAAAGTCCGAAAGCGGGGCGAAATGATCAAGTTTTCGACAGATCAGGGCCGAATCATTTCAAGGGGTTAAGTGGGTTTTAAGAGTTGCCGAAAAGAAAATAGGAAAGGAGGAAGACCGTGAAGTTCATCGTTCACCATTTGGGAAATCAAAAAGGTCCTTGGGGCGTCGACGAAATCGTCAAGCGTCTGGAGAAAAAAGAACTCGAATGGACTGACTATGTTTTCGATGAGCAAAAACGTGATTGGGTGATGATGCTGGATCACGCGGTCTTCGCCGAACACTTTCGCAAGTGGCGCCAACCTGTCGGTGCCGCGGAAGCCAAGCCACCGGATTCGCATGCCGAGTGGTACGTGCTGCGAGATGAAAACAAGTACGGACCTTTCCTGTATCTGGAAGTGATCAAAATGCTGCAAGAGAAAAAGATCCTGGAATTTGATTACGTCTGGAATCGCACCAAGATGGAATCTTGGAAGCGCATTTCGGAAGTCGAAGATTTCCAAGAATCGCAGATCCGGGTTTTGAAAGAGGCCGGCGGCGCTGATTTGAAAGATGTGTTTTTCCGCCGCCGACATGGCCGCGCGAATTACGGGGCTTCGATTCTTTTGCACAACAACAAAGAAGTTTGGCGTGGAACCTCGATGGAAGTCAGTGCCGGTGGCGCCGGTCTTTTGATCGAGTCGGGGGATATCCAGGTCGGACAAAATCTGTTTTTACATTTTAAAGCTGGCGATGGTGTGCCGCCTTTCAATGCCGTTTGTACGATTGTCAGTAAAGCAGCCGTGAAAGGGAAGTCATACCGTTATGGTGTGCGCTTCACCAGCATCAGTCAGAGCATTCAGCAAGCGATTAAAAAATTCACCGACCAGAAAAAGGCCGGATGACTTAAGGGGAGTCCACAATATGGAGGGACAAATGCGTCAACTCGGTCAGCAATTCATTTTCGGAATGTGCCTTGTTTCCCTAAGCCTCGGAGCCTGCAGCAAGCAATCTTACTCGTTGCCAGAAACAACCGAAGAGCATTCACAAAGCATCACCTACAATAACAAAGTCGATGTCATCTTGATGGTCGATAACTCGTCCAGCATGTCGACCTACCAAGACCGCTTGGCGGCCCAAGCGACGAAGATGCTGACGGCTTTGAACACCTACGGCATGGACTATCAAATCGTTGTGATTACGACAGATGTGGGTGGCAACACAGGATCTAAATTTGTCGGGACACCAAAGATTCTGACTCGCGCGACGACCAATCTCAACAGCGTGCTGACAGCACGAATTAAGCAGGGAAATGGTGGATCGGATCTCGAGCGTGGTCTACAGTCGATCGAGCAAGCGCTGCAAAACGAAACGGGTTTTATTCGCTCGGACGCACTGCTAGCCGTATTGGCTTTGTCGAATGAAGATGACTATTCATCATTTGATGTGAATCACTATCTGCAGTTCTTCAATACGCTGAAGCCCAAGTTCAATGGCACGACTCAGGCTTGGCTGATGAATTTTATCGGCGTTCCAAGTTTGAGTTCAAATTGCACGACGGCTTTGGATGGTATTTATAAAGAGCCAGGCCTTCGTTGGATCGAGCTTGCCAATGCTTCGGGCGGCCTCGTTGCACCGATTTGTGAAACCGATCTAGGGGCAGCAGTCGGCAATATCCGTCAGCGCATCGTCGAAGTCCTGACAGAGTTCCCGTTAAGCCGCAAGCCTTTGATTGAGACGATCGTTGTGAAAGTGAATGGCAATGTGATTCCTCAGAACAACGACAATGGCTGGGAATATATCGAAGAAGGTTACCGCATCCGCCTTCACGGCTCGGCGGTTCCAACGTCTTCGGCAGATAAGATCTCCATCGACTTCAAGCCTGCTGAAGCCATGTGATGATAGAGACCATTTTTTGACATGAGCTCGGCGTGATTGCCGAGCTCTTTTATTTCGCCCTGATCCATCACCACAATCACATCACAGTTCTGAATCGTCGAAAGACGATGAGCAATGATCACGCTGGTGCGGCCTTTTGAAACTTCAGCAGTTGCCTGCTGAATGATTTTCTCGCTGTGCGAGTCAATATTGGCTGTGGCTTCGTCTAGAATCAAAATATCCGGCTGGAAAACCAAGATGCGGGCAAAGGCAATCAATTGGCGCTCGCCTACGGACAGATTGGCGCCTCGCTCTTCGACTGGAGATTCGAGATTGCGACCTGTTTGTTGCAAAAGATCCCAGTAGCCGACTTGGCGGCAGGCTTTTTCGATTTGTGCTGGGGTGATCCAGTCGCAGTGAAGGCTGATATTGGTGGCGATACTACCGCGGAAAACGAAATTGTCCTGTTGGACGACGCCCACATGTTTGCGCAAAAGATGAAATGGAATCTGCTCGATTGGAACACCGTCCATTCGGATTTTTCCGACGGGTGGTTCGTAAAATCTTTGCAGCAATGAAATCAAGGTCGATTTACCGCTGCCGGTGCGACCGACAATGGCCACCGACTGGCCGGGCTGAATTTTCAGAGAGAGATTTTTTAAAACCAAAGGAAGGTTGTCCGAGTATCGGAATGACAGATCTTCGATCGAGATTTCTCCGCGCCATTGTTCGGGAGTTTTTTGAATCGGATTTTCTTTCTCGGGAACTTCGTCGAAAACTTGGAAAACGCGCTCGCCACTGGTGAGAGAGTTCTGGAACTGCTGGTATTTTTCCAGTATTTCACGAAGAGGTGCGATAAAGTCTTGTACGTGCATAATAAAGGCGACCAAAGAACCGATCGCCATGCCATGGGATTCGTGAAAGACGCCACCAAAATAGAGGGCCGATGAAATCGTCACAGCCGAGAAGATATTCATCACAGGTTGCATGAGGGCGTAAGCGCGGATCGATCCCAGTGTGAGATCTTTGTACTCTTCAGAAAGTTTTGAAAAGTGGTGTCGGTTGCGGTGAATGCGATTGTAGAGCTGAATGACTTTGATGCCGTTGAGATTTTCCGCAACATAAGAGTTCACTGCCGAAAGCTTCTTCTTGGCCTCGCGGAAAATATCGCGGATTCTGGCGTTGATCTTCAGCGACACCCAAACAAACACAGGTGCTAGGGCCATCACGATCAGTGTGACCTGCCATGAGATCAAAGCCATGGCGATCAAGATTGAGCACATGATCACAAATTGAACGAAGATCGTGACGACACCGTCAGTGAAGAGCTCGGCCAGTGTGGAGACGTCATTGGTCAAGCGGGTGACAATGCGACCAATGGGTGTCTTATTGAAATACTGAATCGGCAGGCTTTGGATATGTCGAACCAAATCCTCGCGTACATAATACAGAACGCGATTGCCAAAGTACTGAAACACATAGTTGTAGGCGAACTGAAACAGGGTGTTCAAAATTTGCAGACCCAAATAGACCATGGCCATCGATTGAAAGACGGCGATGTTCTTGTCTTTGATACCAAGGTCAATGGCGTGACCAATCACCCATGGCAGCATTCGCGATGTGACCGCAAGCCCGACCACGGAAATCAAAACTGAAGCGAAAAGCCACGGATGTTTTTTGCAGTAAGGCCACAGTCTGCGCATCAGACCGAAGCCTGTAATGCCAGTCTTGATTTGATCTTCTGAAACGAATTTCTCACTCATACCGGATATCCTTGGATTTCGGCCATGTGCCGGTAGGTTGGACTACTCACAATGAGATCCTGATGGCGTCCGATCGCTTCGATTTCACCTTGTTGAAGCACGATGATTTGATCGGCGTTTTCAATCGCCGACAGTCGGTGCGAGACAATCACTTGTGTTTTCTTGCGATCCAATTGTCCGGACATCTGCTCCTGAATGGTTTTTTCTGTTTTGTGGTCAACAGCGCTCAGCGAATCGTCCAGCATGATCACGGGCGCCCTGGTCATCAAACCGCGTGCGATCGTCAGACGTTGTTTTTGGCCGCCCGAAAGATTGACCCCGCGCTCGCCCAGCTCGGCTTGGAACTGATGCGGTAGATTTTCGATTTCGCTGTGAATATCGACGACGCGGGCCCAGTGCGAGACTTCTTCGTGATCGATTTGATCCTCACGGCCGAGATTCATGTTTTCTGCAATCGATTCGCTGAATAGAAAAGGCTCTTGCGGGACAAAGGCCATCTGCATATGTAAAGAACGCTGAGTGATATCCTGCAAATCGATTCCGTTCACCAGAATACTGCCACGTGAAGCCGGATAAAGACGATTCAGGACATGCAGCAATGTCGTCTTACCGCTGCCGACGGGACCAACCAGGCCGATTTTTTCTCCAGCCTTGATTTGAAACGAAATATTCTTCAAGGCGGGCAGTGAAGCCTCTGGAAACTGGAAATCAAGATTGCGGACTTCAAGACTTTCAAAATCTTTGATTTCAACGCTGCCTTCGTCTGGGATGTCTGTATTCTGCAGCAACACATTTTTAATTCGCGAAAATGAAGCCATACCTTTTTGGTATTGGCTAAATCCCATCCCAAGCGCGGTCATTGGCCAGACCATCTTTTGGATGTAGCGCTGGAAGGCAACGAAAGTTCCGATGGTGGCCGCACCCGAGACAACGTCAGGGCCGGCAATAAAAAATAGAATCACAGTTCCGCTGGCCACGCCAAATTGCATGACCGGTGAAAACATTGAATCGACCGATGCGACTTGATTGCAGGCCTTCTCGAAAATCCGGCTGATGACATTGTATCGTCCCAGAAAATTTTCTTCCTGGGCAAAGCTTTTGATCACACGAATTCCAGCCACAGTCTCCTGCGAATAGCCTGAAAGCTCGGACAACCGGTCCTGTTCGACTTTGTAGCGAGCAAAGATGAGGCGTGTGACCTTCCAAATTAGAAACGGAACCACTGGTAAAAAAATCAGCGTTTTCCAAGTCCATTGCGGCTGCATCCACAGCATCAATGGCAGAACGATCAGGATGATTGAAAAGCCATCCACCAAAATCAAAACAGCCGAGCCGATGGCTTGACGGAAGCTTTGTACGTCGTTGGCAATCAAGCTCATCAATTCGCCGATGGGATTTTTTTTGAAAAACTGCGGGCCCATGGTGGTGAGGTGATGGAAGATTCGGTTTCGCAGATCTTCGGCGGCTCGGGTGTGATAGGTCCCGAAGAAAACGCGCCACAAGTAGCGGGTCACCGAAAGTAATGCCATCGTTCCGAAAAACAGCAGGGCTGTCGGTGCGACTTCGCTCATCGGCAGGCCTGCTGCGATTTGGTCGATGCCTTTCATGAGGATCAGTGGATAGAGCGCGTCTGCGGTGTTGGTGATCAGCAGGAAGAACATGCCCAAGCTGAAATACGGGAGTTCTTTGCGGATGTAGTGCGGGAGTGGGTGCTGCTCGAGGAATGGCTTCATGTGAGGAGATTACTTTAGTGGATCGGCTGTGGAATGCCTAGTAGATATCTCGGTCATGAGGTTTGTGCGTCCTGGCAATCGGGGCTATGGCGCCCGAACCCGCCGGCTGCTGAGCATCGTGCTCAGCGCTAGTGGTTTTTGGAATAATA
>CBIHPB010000211.1:0-6525 GCA_966211485.1 uncultured Bdellovibrio sp. | reverse complement strand
CCGTTCAGGCCGTTTACGTTCCTGCGGATGACTATACGGATCCAGCTCCTGCAACGACATTTACTCACTTGGATGCAACGACGAACTTGGATCGTGATATCGCGGCTATGGCGATCTTCCCGGCCGTTCACCCGTTGACATCAACTTCTCGTCTTTTGGATCCAAACATCGTTGGTGAAGAGCATTACAACGTCGCTCGTGGTGTTCAGGCGACACTGCAGCGCTATCGTGAGCTTCAAGATATCATCGCGATCTTGGGTATGGACGAATTGTCTGAAGAAGATAAGTTGGTGGTTGGACGCGCTCGTCGTATGCAGCGTTTCTTGTCTCAGCCGTTCTTCGTTGCCGAGCAGTTCACGAACTTGCCAGGCCGCTATGTTGACATCAAAGACACTGTTAAAGGTTTCAAAGAAATCTTGGAAGGTAAGCACGACAACTTGCCAGAGCAGGCGTTCTACATGGTTGGAACTATCGAAGAAGTGGTCGAAAAGGCCAAGACGCTGCAGTAATTTTTGAAAGTTTGAGCGGCCTTCGGGCCGCGTGAATGGATCAATAAATGTTTAAATTAAATTTCGCGACCCCGGATAAGAAAGTCGTCTCAGATGGAGAGCTGGAAGAGATCACTTTGCCAGCTTTCCGTGGTGAGCTGAACATTCTGCCTGGACACTCGCCATTGATGACAACTTTGGAAGCGGGCATTGTGAAGTATCGCCTAAAAGGCGGAGAAACCCAGAAGGTGGCAATCGGCTGGGGTTACTGCCAGGTCTCTGCTGAAGGTGTGAACGTTTTAGCTGAAACGGCAGTAGAGGCCGATGAAATCGACACCAAAGTGGTATCGGATCGTCTGAAATCTCTTGAGTTCCGCTTGGCAAACGAATCACTGGACGACCATAACTGGGAAAACGTTCAGCATGATATCGAGCGCTTGAAGGCCGAGTTGAACTTGGTCGGCGAGAAGACTCACTAAGCTCGTCAGAAATCAAAATCTGAGACTGTAAAAGGCTAGGCAATTTTTGCCTGGCCTTTTTGTTTTTGGGAACGCTTGAATCTTCCCACCATTGGCGAGCCGGCTTGGTATTGGATCGAAGAATCAGACCGGACAAGGGTCCAAAATCACGGTCCAGTTGTGAGACAAATTTTTTGTGCAGTGAAATAATAGTGAGAGATGCAACAAAACGCCACCGCCTCAACAGCCAGCTATTCGGGAACGATTGTTCTCACTTTGCTTTTGTTGTTCTGCCTTTTCCTGATTGCGGAAGACAGTTTTGGTGCGGATGCCGAGTCCACTCCTGATGATGGAAAAATTGAAGTCGTCTATCCAGCAAATCGGTTGATGCCTTATCGAGAACGTCGTGGGGATTGGGGTGTGAATTTCGGTCTTCAATATGAGGCACTTTTTCCAACCAGGTATCGCTCGAAAATTGACGATAGCCCTTATGACCATATGTTCGGAGACAATCCGGTTGATATGATTCAGGGCCAACTAGGTCTCAAATACAATTTCGCTCTCGGATCGATAGCGGCCAGCGCATTGCTGGCGGCCGGTAGCATTTATGATCGACAGATCATGAATTATCTCGATGATCCGAATACACCGGCGGTTGAAAGACCAGAAGCGGATGCGAAACTTCAGCTGACAAAAATGGGCGCGTCTTTCACATACATTATGGACACACTCTTTCCAGAACCTTACATCGCGCCATATATCGAAGGCCAAATTTTCAAGATGGACTGGATGGAAAGTGCATTGGATGAAGAAACGAAATCTGGCACTACGGATTTCTTGACGGCAGTTAGTGCTGGAGTCTTGATTCAGCTCAACTGGCTGGATCCGGCCTCAGCATTTGAAGCACAAAATGGATCGGGACTACAAAATACCTATCTGGATCTTTTTATCTCTCAATATAATGGTTCGGGCTCAGGTGATGACCCAAACTTTGAGACTGATATGAACTATGGCGCTGGTCTGCGCCTGGAATTCTAAAAATCAAATCAGCTTAATCAGATACTCGAGCTCTTCGTAAACGCCCGGCCAATTCAAATTGTTCATTCGAATGTTCAGGCGATTATCCGGCGTGATTGAATATTTTTTGTTCTCGCGCATGGCCAGTTGGATGGCGACTTCTGGTTTGAACTTGGTCTTTTCAGAGAATTTCAGCGAGATGTTTTTCAGTCCCGAGCTGATGTCCTTCACGCCCAGAACGCGACACTGGCTGCGGATCAGCATCAAACCCATCAAATTCAAAGTTGGCTCTGGGATTTCGCCGAATTGATCTTTGAGTTCTTCTTCGATCTTTTCGAGATCTTCGTGAGATTTGATATCGGCCAAAGCTTTGTAATAAGAAAGGCGAATGCGGATATCGCTGATGTATTGCTCGGGAATCATCGCAGGGACGCGGAGATTGATTTCCGGATCCAGATCGATTTCGTCAGTCGGCTCGCCCTTCAGTTGATGGACGGCTTCATTGAGAAGATCCATGTAGAGTTCGTAGCCGACTGAATTGATGTGACCCGACTGGTCTTCGCCTAAGATATTACCGGCGCCGCGAAGCTCGAGATCATATTGGGCAATGCGGATTCCGCTTCCCAGAGCTGTGTTTTCTTGAATGACCTTCAAACGTTCTTGCTGTTCTTTATCGAGCTTCTTATCTCGAGGAAGAATCAAATAACAGTAAGCGCGCTGTTTGCTGCGTCCCACGCGTCCGCGCAGTTGATAGAGCTGTGAAAGACCCAGCATATGCGCCTGATCGATGAACATCGTGTTGGCGCGTGGAATGTCCATTCCGGATTCGACGATGGTAGTGCAAACCAAAACGTCAATTTCGTGATTGAAGAAAGCGACCATGGTTTTTTCAAGCTCTTCTTCGTCCATTTGACCGTGACCGACCTTGATTCGGGCTTGCGGCACGATTTGTCGGATTTCGTCGGCGATGCCGTAGATGCTTTGCACGCGGTTGTGAATGAAATAGACCTGGCCGCCGCGGCTGATTTCAGACTCGATCGCTTTTTTCAGGTTTTCGGCGTCGAACTTGCTGATAAAGGTTCGTGTCGGCAAACGGTCGACTGGCGCTGAATTGATGATGCTGAGATCGCGCACGCCCATCAAGCTCATGTTCAATGTTCGTGGAATCGGTGTCGCTGACAAAGTCAGGGTGTCGACACTGGTTCGCATCTTTTTGATTTTTTCTTTGTGGGCGACGCCAAACTTTTGCTCTTCATCGACGATCATCAGTCCGAGGTTTGCGAATTCAACATCTTTACTTAGCAATCGATGAGTTCCAATAATGATATCGACTTTGCCGGCCTTCAATTCGTTCAAAGTTTTTTTCACGTCGGCATTTGAAACGAAGCGATTGAGTTCGCGGATTTCAATTGGCCAACCGTGGAAGCGCTTTTTGAATGTTTCAAAATGCTGGAAGGTCAAAACAGTTGTTGGCGCCAGAACTGCGACTTGTTTGCGATTGTGGGCGGCGACGAAGGCGGCGCGCATGGCGACCTCGGTTTTTCCGAAGCCCACGTCGCCACAAACCAGGCGATCCATTGGCTTTGTCGAAGTCATGTCCTTCATGAAATCATTGATGGCCCGAATCTGATCTTCGGTTTCATCAAACGGGAAGGCGGTTTCGAAGGCGTTGAAATCGTTGTCGTGAATAGCGAATGCGGGTCTGTGCATTTCGGCGCGCTTGGCGTAAAGCTGTAAAAGATCTGCCGCCAAATCGCGAAGGTGTCCCTTCACTTTTGATTTTGTTTTTTCCCAGCCTGGTCCGCCAAGTTTATCAAGAACGGTTGTTTGTGCTGCTCCGGAATATCGCTGAAGTTGTCCAACACGGTAAACAGGAAGGTAGAGCTTGTCTTTATCTTTGTAGGCGACCTGGATGAATTCGGATTCGACTCCGCCAATGTTCATCACCCGTAAGCCTTCATAGACGCCGATTCCGTGTTGAACGTGAACGACGCAGTCTCCAGGTTTCAAATCACCAAACGAAAGACGCTTAGCCTGCTTTTGGAAATCTTCTGATGCCGAGTATTCGCGAACCCGTTGCTTTTTTCCGAGCAGATCTTCATCACGCAGGAAAACTAATCGGTCTTCGGGGATTCGAAGGCTTTCCGGCAGGACTCGCAGAACGATTTGAGCAACCTTAGTGGAGGCGTCTTGTTGATCGTACCAGGTTTGCCATTTCTCCTCACCGGCTTCGGCGATTTGGACTTTCCAGTCGATCTTCTCCATCAGAAGACGAAGACGCTCGGCCTGGCTTTTATTTTTGACGGCGATGAAGATTCGGTAGTGATCGTCTTTCCAGGCCTTCAGTTTTTTATCTAAAGAACCTAGCCAGGCATCATTTCCCGGGGTCTGCGCCTGCAATGGATTTGAAAGATCCATCACATTTTGCGTGAGGTAAGAAATTTTCTGTGCGTCGCCTGAACCGTCTTCGCCAATTTCCTGGGTGTCGATGTTCGAGAGCTCGAACTGTCGACTGTCGTCAGGCCACTGCAGATCTTCCAGAGTCTGGAAGAAAGCCTCGACTGGCGGACGAATCACGTGACGAGTGGACGAGTTGTACTCGGACTTCATTTCTTCCAGCAGCTGATCAGATTCGCGTGCGATACTGATCGGATCCAGGAACCAGATATTCAGTGAAGAAGAAAAATGTTCGAGTGGAGATTCGAGCTTTGGATAGAAGAAGGGCAGAAGGAAATCAAAACCGCTTGTCAGTTGTTTGCGTGACAAGGCTCGCAGCATTTCTTCGGCTTCAGAACGCTCGATATCTCGATCAGCCCAGGATTTTCGAAAACGCTCGAGCATGGGCTCCAAAAGATCGTCATCGAAAAGTGCTTCTCGACAGGGAATCAGATGAAAGCTGTTGATTTCATTTTGCGAGCGCTGATCGGCGACCGAGAAAAAACGCAGGCTTTCGATCGTTTCACCAAAGAGTTCGATTCGAACCGGCGATTCGTGGGCTGGCGAAAAGATATCAACGATTCCACCGCGCATGGAATATTGGCCCACGTCTTCCACCAGCGGTGAAGATTGGTAGCCCAAGCTTGCTAAAAAACCGTGCAGATCTTCGGGAAGATCGCTGCCTTTTTCATATCGATGAGAATGCTTTTTCAAAACCGAGAACGGAATCGTCTTTTGCAGCAAAGATGAAATCGGCGCGATCATGATATCGCCGGGCCGGGCGTTTTGGGCTCGATACAAGAAATTCAGTCGACCCGAAGTGTTCAGCGAGCGCGGATCGAGACTGGAATATGGCGAAACATCGAAGCTGCTTAAAACAACAGCATCCCGCGAAGAGTCAAAGAACTGCAAAGCCTGCTGAAAACGGTTTGCGTCAGCTAAACTCGAAGTTACAACCAAATGCGTCAAGTTATTTATTTTGCTGTGATTTGCATGCGACAAGAACAGCGCAAGAAAGCTTGGCGACGAAGTTGCTGAAATCAGCAGCTGTCGACGACCCAAATTCAACTCGCGATCCAGAATCGACTCGAGATGAAGGTTCAAATTTTCAGCAGATCCGGTGCCTGTCATGGGACGATGATTATGCCAGAAATGAAGGCCTTCGGTCATTCATAATTCGTGGAAAACACTAGTCTAAATGCCCGTCGAAATAGTACAGTCGAAAGCGCGATTGCAACCGTTGATTTCGCATCAGGAGGGACTCCCATATGCCTTTGGGTGGTATTCTATTTATCGCTATTTTTGTTACCATATTTGGCTGTGTTCTTTTGTTATTAGCTTCAAAGCTGGGTAAGCGCAGTTACGACCCGGTGAAGTTTGAAACATACGAATGCGGGATCCCAGTTCAAGAAAAACGGGACACTAAAATCTCGGTCAAATTTTATCTGACTGCGATCCTGTTTATCATTTTCGATATCGAAATCATTTTCATGTATCCGTGGGCAACGACGTTCAAGGAATTCATTTCATCAGGCCAAGGCTTGTTCGTTTTGATTTCGATGTTCGTGTTTTTGGCCGTGTTCATCTACGGACTGTTCTGGGAAGTAAAATCCAAAGCATTGGAGTGGGACTAATCCATGGGTCATGATGCATTTCAAATTACCGTTAACTGTCTGAAGCTTGTCGTTGTCTTTTTGATCATGGTGCAAGCGGTTCCAATCTTGGTTTGGCTCGAGCGCCGTGGTTCGGCTTTCATCCAAAACCGCTTTGGTCCAAATCGCGTTGGTCCTTTGGGTCTGTTGCAGCTTTTGGCCGATGCCGTGAAGTTCTTGTTCAAAGAAGAATTCTTTCCGGCAAAAGGCGTGAAGCTTTTGTATTACGCGGCACCAGTTGCGGCATTGGTTCCGGCAACATTGGCTTTTGCGGCGATTCCGCTGTCAGCGCCGGTTCACATTGATGCTTTTGAAATGTTCGGCTCGAAATGGGGTCCTTACACATTCTTGTGGCAGGGTTTCGAAATCAATGTCGGTATCGTTTACATCCTGGGCGTTTCTTCTTTGGCTGCTTACTCGATCTTGATGGCGGGCTGGGGTTCAGGAAGCAAATTTGCTTTAATGGGTGCGATG
>CBIHPB010000210.1:0-6593 GCA_966211485.1 uncultured Bdellovibrio sp. | reverse complement strand
ATCTACTTTTAATTGTGTTTGTATTGGTGTTTCAGTTTATCAGTTTTGCCATCGGTGTTTACCAGTACTCGGTTCACAATAAAGAAGTGATGACCAAAGATATGGCGATGGCCTATCTGCCGATCCTTTGCTTTTTCTACGGGACCACTTACTACTTTTTGAATCGCTACGATCCAACCTTAGCGCCGTGGATTTCCTTGATCTTTGCGGCCTTTGTTTATTTCTTGTACTGGCTGGCAAAGAAAAAATTGGATGGCCTGCAAAGCCAGATGATGGTGTCTTCATTCTTGGGAATCGTTTTGGTTCATTCGGGTTATATGGAGATCCTGCCGGATCCGGCCAAGCCTTGGCTGCTTCCGACTTTCTTGCTTTTGGATTTTATCTCTCGCCGCCAGGAAAATTTTCCGGCCGTTGCGCCGATCGCCAAACGCTTTTTGATGGCGGTTGGTTTTTTGGAATTTGCGAAGATCTCGTACTCGCTGGCATTTAAAGCCGACACGATGACAATTCTTCCGGCTGTGGCCACTGTTTTGATCGGCGGATTTTACTATTTCCAAGGCCAGCGCTTCATCAAAGAAAAAACCGATCTCTTCCTGGGACTTTTGCACACGATTTCAATTCTCGCTTTATACCGAATCGCTTACGACTATGGATCACTGGCGGTGTCGTCGGCTTGGGGAATTTACTCAGGATTTATTTTGGTCTTCGGGTATCAGACGAAGGACAAAGCCTTGGCGAAATCGTCGTTGGTCGTTTTGTTGATCACAAGCTTGAAGGCTTTGATCTACGATGCCAGCCAAGCGGCCTCGATTGTTCGAATCGGAAGCCTTCTGCTTACCGGCGTCGTTTTGTATGGCGCGGGACTTTTGTTCAAGCAAATCAAAGACTGGGCCTAATCACGGCCCATCAAATCCTACTGCTGGTACTGAACCAGGAAGTGTTCGGGCGTCGCTTCGACCTGGAAGAGACCGTCGACCGAGACGAATTTGTAATTGCCGTCTTCGGTGTTGGGATTGAATTGCGAGTGCAATGTCGCCGCGGTCTCACCGAAAACTTCATACTTCATCAGCGATGGCGAAAGTTTCGAATGTTCTGAGCGTTGGATAAAAATCGAACACTGCACCTGACCCGGTCCGCGCTCGCCACAGATGTAGCTGAGGGTTTGCGCTTCGGCGACAATGGATTTTCCAGGACCGGTCAGTCCGCCTTGGACCGGAACGTTCATATCATTCATCATAGTCTTGGCGTCAGAGTCAGGCTCGCCCAAACTGGGGGAGGCGATATTGATCATTCCCTGCATTCCAAAAAATTGCGCCCGAGTGGCCGCGAGGACCTGAGTGCTTGTGATCAAAAGCATGGCCGTTAAGAGTGATGATTTCATTTGGTTCCCCTTCCGTGGTTATTCAAAGGCTAATACGGTCTTTGAAAGCTCGTCAACGAGGGAGACCGCCCTTTTTGACCCACACTGCGCAAAAAGTCTCATTCTTCCAGCATTGGATTTGATTTCAGTCGCCATACCAAAGCGCCAGCATGGCATTTCAAATGCAGTTTTTTGACAGCGAATGCGTATGTCTTCATTCAAAAGGAGCACCGAGATGAAAAATTCCCCTACAGATCCCTTCCAAACGATTCTGGTCGGCGTTGATTTTTCCGAGTATTCCAAAATCGTCGTCAAGCAAGCACAGAAATTAGCCGAGCAATTTCAAAGCAAGCTTGTCATCGTGCACGCTGCTTCGATGATCAGCTATGCCATGACGCCTGATATTTACATCCCCGTGCAAATCACCAAGCAGGATCTCAGACGACTGCAAGGCTCGCTGGAAAAATTCTATCGCCTCAAAGCTTCAGAAAAGGTCGAATTCCTAGTGCGCGAGGGCCTGCCAACCAAAGTGCTCAGTGCTGCCGCCAGAAAACATGCTTCACCCCTCATCGTGATTGGCTCGCAAGGAAAAGGGGCCATCTCGCGATTTATCCTTGGCAGTCAGGCCGAGAAAATTGCGCTGGAAGCCCCTTGTCCTGTGTGGGTTCACCGGGGTGACAAAATTGTACCGCTGCAAAAAGTGTTGGTACCCACCGATCTTTCATCGAAATCCCGCAACTTGATGAATCTTTTTGAGCGCTGGTCAGAAAATTTAGGTCTTCAACCCAAGTACGTCTTTGTTCGGCCTGAAATTCTGCCGTTGATGGAGGACTCAAGCTTCTCGACAATGAAATCGGCCGATGCGCGGGATGAAGCCGAGCGAGCTCTGCAGAAATTTCGCCTTAAAGGCCCCGATGTTCCGACGGAAAGTGTTTCGGGGCGAAGCCCTTCGACACGAATCAGTGATCTGGGGAAAAAGTATGATGTGATCGCCATGAATCCACATTCACATCCGCACTCTTTCCACTCGTTCGGACAGGTGACTTCGAAGGTGATTCGATCAGCCACCAATCCGGTGTTGGTCGTGCGGACTTAAAAATTACTTGCGCAGAGACTCGCTCATCTCTTTGAGGATCTTGCGGGATTCGGCATAGTCTTCGGCCGTCGCACGCTTCAAACCCGAGCCATTGCTGAGTGCTTTCAAGGTCACATGCCCTTCAGGTGAGTTCGCCCATTTCTGAATGGCGTTGATGAGCTTTTCTTTCATTTCAGGCTCGATATCTTTGCGGAAAACCAGTGCATCATTGGCGAGACTGACCGTAAAATCCAGAATTTTAATTTTTTCAAAAACATCCGGATACTGAGTTGCCACCAATCGACGAGCATCCATCTGCTCGCCCTTTTCAGGAAGCGCATAGAAGGTCGTCCCAACGTCGACTTGTTTTTGGTAGACCATACTGACGACAGAATCGTGCTTTCCAGCAAACACAGCTTCGGCAGGCTTAATGCCTTTTTGCTTGAGCTGATAAGCCGGCAAAATATATCCCGATGCCGATGTCGGATCGACGTAGGCAATTTTCTTACCTTGGATGTCTTCTATTTTTTTGATCTTTGAATCGGCACGAACGATGAACTGACCCTTATACTGTGAATTGCCGTCAATGTTCAGAGTGATGAACTGAACCTCGGCGCCGTATTTTTCTTCGGCGATAAAATAATTGGTGGTGTTGAGATAGGCGATATCCACCTGCTTGCCGCCGATTCCCTCGACCACTGCAATGTAACTGGTCGGAATTGTAATCTCAAACTGATAGCCGGTTTCTTTTTCCAGCCAGTCCGAGAGCTCGCGCGCGCTGAGCATGAGGGTTTTCGTGTCTTTGCTGGGAACCAGCGAGATGACGATGGGATTTTTCTCGCTGCCTTTTTCGGTGCGAACCGTGCACGCAGAAAAACAAACGCTTAGAATTGAGACTGAAAGAAAAAGAAATTTTCGAATCCACTGTCGCAGCATCGTCACCTCGGGTCGATCGGGAAGCCGAAGTCATACCGCAGATGCGTGAAAAAACAAAGCCCGCTTTTAAAAAGCGGGCCTGTCGAACTGAAATCGAACTTAAACTGTACTGATGTTAAAAGCCTTCGACCTTGCCAACATTGCGATCACCGCTACCACCCAGTGGCAGGACTGATTCCAGATCGAGATCCTTCTGCTTTACGCTCGAGGTCTTGGCTGCTGGCTCAGCCGGCTTTGCGCCGCCCTTGATCACTTTCAACTGAGGCTTGGCTGGCGTTGTTGGCGCTGCTGCAACCGGTTTGGTGCTCTGAGCTGGTTTTGACTTTTTCTCGTGCTTTGGCGCTTTTCCAGCCTCTGCATCGACTTTTTGATTTTGTCCTTCGCCGTAAACCAAGCCGCGAAGCTCGACCACCATGCTGTTCAAGAGGGCCGCCTGGCTGGACATCTCTTCCGAGCTTGCCGCCACCTCTTCAGATGAAGCCGCATTGTCCTGGGTCGCACGGTCCAACTGATTCATCGCTGTTGTGATCTGTCCAAGGCCGGTTGATTGCTCTTGGCTGGCAGTTGAAATTTCCTGATTGAGATCGGCCACCTTTTTGACGTTGAAAACGATCTCTTTCAACACCACACCGCTGGTTTCAGCGATCTTCGCTCCACTTTCTGAGGCTTCGACATTTTCGTTGATCAGGCCTGCAATGTCTTTTGCCGCGACCGCTGATCGCTGAGCCAAAGCGCGAACCGCTTCGGCGACAACCGAGAAGCCTTTGCCTTGCTCACCTGCACGTGCGGCTTCCACCGCTGCATTCAAAGCCAAAAGATTGGTTTGGAAGGCGATATCGTCGATGACATTGATAATCTCTTCGATTTTCTTCGAACCGGCAGCGATCGTCGCCATCGATTGAATCAGCTTTTCAATTTCTTTTTCACCCTGTTCGGCCGTTGTCTGAGATTTTTGCGACAAACCGCTGGCTTCTTTGGCATGATCCGAATTTGTTTTCACCATGCTCGAGAGCTCTTCCAAAGAGGCCACTGTCTCTTCCAGAGATGCGGCCGCTTCCGCTGAACCGTTGGAAAGAGACTGACTGGCTGTTGAAAGTTCGTGACCGGCGGCTGATGTCTCGCCGGCCGCGTGAGAAATCTGATTGCTAATATGAGTCAGGGCCTTCGATAAGAAAGTCGAGAAGAAAAATCCAACGATCATCGACAAGACAAAACCAAGGCTCACGATCAAAGTCGTCATACTGGTCCCAAAGTGAGCTTCGTCTTGCGCCATTTTGCTCCACTTTGTGCCTTCATTTTCATGGAACTTGATCAATTCAACCAGTCCCTTTTCGACACGCTCATGCTCTTTCATCACAGTGCTGCGAAAGAAAACTTCCAGCGCAGCTTTCTCGTGCGGGGCCTTCGCCTGCTTAAAAAATTCGTCTGCCTGAGCAACATAGTCTTTCCAGCCGCCGGCAAGAGCATTGTAAATCGCCTCTTCACCATCCACGAATGGAACGGAATTGTAGACCTTGTCCGCCTCAGCCCAAGTCGTTTTGGTGTCCTGATACTCTTTTTCCAACGTTTCTAATTCTTTGGCATCGGCCGCGATCAAAACTTGCAAAGCAATTTGATTGGCTTCTTGCGCTTCGTGAACCATCTTTCCCAGAATATTCATATTCTGGAGATTGATTGTGGCCACGTGATCGTAATTCTCGACGACACGGCTCAAGGCTCGCCATCCCATCAATCCGACAACCAACAACAAGGCGGCGATCAGAAAGAATGACGAAAGCATTTTCCATTTCAAACTGACGGTTTTAAACATACATTTCCTTTGTTTAATAACGACTTCTTCAATGAAGTTATCGGGCCAGAACAGCCATGAATGAAGCCTGTTTGGGTTAAGCTTCTTTTAAAATTGTACTGGTTTTTCCTGTACGTTCAGATTTCCCAGCCTCAAGCTCAATTTTTTCCTAATATTTCCCGCCCTAAGACTGATGCGGGTTTCCCGTCATACCAAAATGAAACGTGTGTTTTCGGAAACAAAATTTTGGTTTCTTAATTTTTTCCTGATTTTTCTGGGCGAGATGTCGCCTTCACGAAAACTAAATGACCGATTTTCTTTTGATATGAAATAATGGATACAAGCTCAGCAAAGGAAAATATGAAAGAGTACCAAGAATTCCTAGCAAAAATTGGATATACCGTTCGTTTCCACCGCGTGCAGCGAAATCTCACTCAGCGAGAAGTCGCCCAAGGATGCAATCTGGGATTTCGCACATTTCAAAGGATCGAAAATGGCGAGGTCTTTCCCCGTCTCGACACTTTACTGACGATCGCACAGTTCCTGAAGATCCCACTTCCCGTAGCCAATGAACTGGCCTCACCGGCGCAATTGGGTATGCTCAAAGTCGAGCCCAACTGGCAGGTTCAGGAAGTCCGCGGCGGCAATCGCTTGCAACAACACAAGGCCCAGCTTCGCCCGTTGGCCGAATCCATCCTGAAGCCCCATTTAGAAGAGCTGCAGGTCCGCGCACAAAGTGACTTTCTCTTCTACCGACTTCGCAGCAATCTCTGCGAAATGAGTCCCGAGCTGCAAGCTCATATCAAGTGGCCTTCTGAGACGATTTCTTTGGACGACTATATTCAAGGCGTTCGTCCGGTCGAGGTCTGGGAGATGACCCATCGAATGCAGGCCAAGGTGGTCCTGACCAAACACGTCTTTAAACTTCCGACCATCGGGCACCGATTGTCTTTGGCTGTGAATTTCGTGGTTCAAAGCGATCCAGCCTCTCCCGAGGCCTATGGGTACTTGGTGGATATCACGTCATCAGAAGAGATGAATAAGACTTTTTCTTTGATTCACACGGGATAAATAATTGGCAAATTGAGACAGGCAGAACAAACAAAAAAGCCCGGGTTGACCCGGGCTTTACTTTTTTTAAGCTGCAACAATTAACCGCACTGTGATTTCAGCTTTTTTTGAACAGACAAGATCGTGTCATCAGACTTCGCTTTTGATTTCTGCATCAGATATTTATACGCATTTTCTGAAAGATTCAGGCTGCGTCCGCCAAACTGACCCAATGATTCGTTTTTGTCTTTCGAAAACTGAATCAATCCAGCTGATGGAGATTTCTCGGTGCCCCAGACAATCAGGATCATACGCAGGTTGTTTTTCTTGCTGGCCTCATCGCGGCCTTCATCCAAAAGCTTGTCGAGATCCTTATCCAGACC
>CBIHPB010000209.1:0-6603 GCA_966211485.1 uncultured Bdellovibrio sp. | reverse complement strand
ATTTTTCAGCAGCAGATTCAATTCAGCGACGACGATAAAAATTTCGCTGACTTCGACTTCAGCCACGGGCTTTTTGAAATCCGCCCACAAAGCCGATTTAATTTCGGCTTCATTTTCTTCAATGCATCGCTTGAGCTTTTGCAGCTTTCCGATGCGCTCGCTGGCGGTGGTCTGAGACTGCCGCCAACGGTTTTGAACTTGGGCTTCAAAAAGGGACTGGATCGAAGGGGTCGACACTCGCTTAGCCTCGCTCGCTCAAAGGTTTCACTTGGCGCTGAGCCGTTCCGATGTACTCGCTGAGTGGACGGATGATGCGGTTGTTTGCCGCCTGCTCCATGATGTGAGCTGACCAACCCGTGGTTCGCGCCATCACGAAGATCGGAGTGAAGAAATCGATTTCAAAGCCCATCATGTAATAAGCAGGGCCGGCTGGGAAATCCAAGTTTGGATAGATCTTCTTCTTTTCAACCATCACTTTTTCAAGTGAGTTGTACATCTGCATCCATTTTTGCTCGCCCGTCACATCAGCCATGACTTGTGCGTACTTCTTCATGGTTGGAACGCGCGAATCACCTTTTTTGTAAACGCGGTGACCAAAGCCCATGACTTTGCGCTTGTTTGCCAAGGCATCGATCATCCATTGTTCGGCTTTCGCCGGATCTGCGATCTCTTTCATCATGTGCATGACCATCTCGTTCGCACCACCGTGCAATGGACCCTTCAGGGCGCCGATGCCGGCGACTGTTGCTGAATAGATGTCAGATTCCGTCGACGTCACCACACGTGAAGTGAAGGTCGAAGCATTGAAGCTGTGTTCAGCATACAAGATCAAAGACACGTCGAAGGCTTTGACCACTTCCTTCTTTGGAACTTTTCCAAAGCACATATGGAAGAAGTTTTCAGCAATCGTCAGATTTTTGTCTGGAGCAATAAAATCCTGACCTTTTTTGAAGCGGAAATCAGCTGCCACCATAGTCGGGATTTTCGCCAGCATTTGAATGGCTTTATCCAGATTTGTCGCAGGCTTTGCATCCCAGATACGCGTGTCTTCACAACCCAAGAAGCTGACACCGGTACGGATCGAATCCATTGGATGACATTTCTTTGGCAGACGGCGGATGACTTCGAGATTGTCTTTTGAAATATCGCGGTAGCCGCGTTCTTTCGCGGTGAATTCAGCCAGCTGAGCTTTGTTTGGAAGCTCGCCTGTGTACAGGAGATAAGCCACTTCTTCGAACGAGCAGTTTTCAGCCA
This sequence comes from uncultured Bdellovibrio sp., assembly GCA_966211485.1. Lineage (GTDB taxonomy): Bacteria > Bdellovibrionota > Bdellovibrionia > Bdellovibrionales > Bdellovibrionaceae > 21-14-0-10-47-8. Next base: position 5,349 of record CBIHPB010000209.1, on the reverse strand, counting down.
GGTCTTGAACTGGGTAACCGCGGTAGATCAGCGAGTTCGTGTCAGGGTTTACTTTTGAAACGGAAGAAGTATCCATCACGACGCCTTCAAGGCCTTTCTTGACGTTTACTTTCTCTGGTTCTGGTACATAATCCGGATTGACGTAATCTTGTGCCATGGTTTTCTCCTGTTTGTTTCTTTTTCTCTTAAAGTTTAAAATTAAAAATGCTGGTATCGAATGCGTTGTAACGCTCGTAATCGGTGAGCTCGTAAAGCTCTTTACGGTGCTGCATATGATCCAGGTAGCCCTCGAAATTTCCTTGAGCCAGCAAATGTTTCAATCCATTTTCCTGAGCCTTCATTGCCAATCGCAATGTCGACACGGGCCAGATCACGATGTTGAAGCCGAGATTTTCGAGCTGCTTGATCGTGAGAAGTTTCGACTTTCCGAACTCTGTCATGTTCGCCAAGAGGGGAGCTTTGACTTCCTTGCGGAACGTTTCGAATTCCTTCTCGTCTTGCAGAGCCTCGGTAAAAATACAGTCGGCACCGGCATCGACGTAGGCTTTTGCACGGTCGATGGCCTTTTGCAGACCTTCGCTCGCACGTGCATCGGTTCGAGCGATGATCACAAAGTTTGGATCCAGCTGTCTTGACTGATCAGCGGCGCGGATTTTTTGAATCATTTCGGCTGGTGCCACCAGGGATTTTCCATCCAGATGGCCGCAGCGTTTTGGATTTTCCTGGTCTTCCAAATGGCAGCCAGACAAACCCAGTTCGATAAATTCTTGAATCGTGCGGGCGGCGTTCATCGCCACACCAAAACCAGTGTCGGCGTCGATGATCGCCGGCAATTTCGTCACGCGTGCGATCTGACGACCGCGCTGTGAAACTTCCGTCAATGTTGTGAGACCCACATCCGGATAGCCAAGTTCATTCGATAAAACTGAACCCGAGATGTAAACACCTTCAAAGCCCAGTTTTTCGATCTGCATGGCCGACAGCGGATTGAAAGCACCAGGAAACTTCATCAGCTTCCCGGAATTCAAACCGGCGCGGAATTTTTTTCGCTTTTCCTGCGGGAGGGTCTCGTTGAACAACATGATTAGAAGATCCCCATTGTATCGCGCTTGTTGTTGGTCAGTTTCTCAGTCGGAATCTGCACGTTCAGCTCGAGCAACTGAGCCGCTGTCAGGTCCTGCAGATTTTCAGTCAGGCTGATAAAGCGGTTGCGCTCGTCCTTCGTAATGATGCCTTCAGTGAGCATATCGAACTTGCGAACATAGTCTTTGCGAACAAAAGGTTTTGCGCCCGCTGGGTGAGCATTCGCCACGCCCAACTCGTCAACCAATTTGGTGCCGTTTTTGAAAGTGATTTCAACGCGGCCGCCGAAGCGTTTTTTGTTCGGATCTTGCTCGTGGTACCACTCGGTCCACTGTTTATCTTCGATGGTGCTGATCTTGTGCCACAAAGCCACAGTGTCGGCACGTTGTGCGCGCTCGGGAGCGTAAGATTTCACGTGGTGCCATCCGCCGTCCTGCAAAGCGACTGCGAAGATGTACATGATCGAGTGATCCAAAGTTTCACGAGACGCTTTTGGATCCATCTTCTGAGGATCGCCGGCACCCGTACCGATCACATAGTGTGTGTGGTGAGATGTGTGGATCACGATGCTGGTGATATCGTCAAAGTTTGTGATCTTGGTCTTCATACGAGCCGCCAGATCGATCAAAGCCTGTGATTGATACTCGGCTGAATGTTCTTTGGTGTAAGTTTCCAGGATCGCGCGTTTTTCTTCGCCGACTTCTGGCAATGGAACTTCGTATTTTCCGTCTTTGCCGTCCAGCATGTAAGCGATGACTGAATCTTCGCCTTCGTAAATCGGAGATGGAGCACCTTCGCCGCGCATGACACGGTCAACGGCTTCGATCGCCAATTTCGCGGCGTGCGCCGGAGCGTAAGCTTTCCAAGACGAGATTTCGCCTTTACGAGACTGACGAGTCGTGAACGACACGTGCACCGCTTGCTGAACCGCTTGGAAGATTGTTTCAGTCGAAAGGCCCAGCAATGTTCCGATACCGGCTGCTTGAGCCGGGCACAGGTGAGCGATATGATCTTTTTTGAATTTGTGCAGGCAGATCGCCTTCACGAGATCGACGTGAACTTCGTAGCCAGTCACAAGACCGCGCAAAAGCTCTTTACCAGATTTCCCCATTTGCTGAGCAACAGCCAAAATTGGTGGAATATTATCACCTGGATGCGAGTAGTCTGCCGCCAAGAAAGTGTCGTGGTAATCCAGCTCACGAACAGCGGTGCCGTTCGCCCATGCGGCCCACTCGCAATCAAAGCGTTGATTGTTTGGCATTCCGAAAACGGTCGCACCGTTGGCGCGAGGATGTGCAATCGCCATCGCACGGGCACTGGCAACTGGACGGCGGTTGGCCGCTGCAATGGCAACCGAAGCGTTGTCGATAATTCGGTTGATCACCATGTCGGTGACATCCGCTTTGATCGGAGCTTTGTCAGACGCGATTTCCGCAATCTTCCAAGCCAATTGATTTTCACGAGCCAATTTTTCTTTCGAGGGGTAAACCCGAACAAGATGTTTTCGCATGCAGTATTTCCTTTTTGGTTAAAAGCCGAAAAACGATAGCACGGGCTTGGGGCGCGAGAAATCTAGGACTGCGTGATAACGGGACCTGTCATGAATGAGAGGTCATTTCATGCGTCTTGTCATAGGCCTGGAGGGCGATTTTCAGAGGAAAAAGTGGGGATTTCTACTTGGAGACTGCGACGGGCTGGGCCCATTTGCGGTGAATTTCGTCCAAGCCGCCTTCTGTCTTCAGGCGTCGGTAGCCCTCTTGGTAGAGTTTACGAATGAGCGAGCCATCGGGATGTTTCAGGCTAAAGCCGATAGAGCCTGTTTCTTCACCACAACTAAACGCGTAGACGACTTTATCCGCGACGCCAGCTTTGATCGCCTTGGCATTTCGAGGCTGGAGGTCATTGGTGATGACAATGGCCGCATCGACACGGTTCAAGGCCAGTCGCTGCAGACTTTGTTGATCGGTGCGACTGTACAGCCATTTCACTCCCTGTTTTTCCAGGGCTGTCGTGGCAGCTGGGTATTCATAAGCTTGAACGACGGCGACGGCTGTGTCTTTCGGAAGAGCGCATTTGCCACTGGCCGGACGAGGCAGTGGTTTTTTTGTGTTCTCAAAAACGTCGGCGTTCAGAACAATCAGCGGAACATCGGCCAGCTCGATTTTTCCTTTGAATTCGGGAAGCCAGGTCATGCTGACGCAAGCCACGGACTTACCACCCAGCACCATCTGCTTGCAGCGTGAATAGGGAACGATGGATTTGCGAACCTGCACGCCGACTTTTTGAAAAGCAGCAATGACGATATCATTGGCGTAACCGGTGCCATCGGATTTGGACCAAGGCTCGGCAGCGTCTTCGAATAGAATTTCGATTTCTTTATTCGCGAAGGATTCTTCGGCTTGTTTTTGTATCGGCGCTTGGATTTTTTCTTGGGTTTGCGCTTTTGCTATTGAAGCGGCAGTGAGATGAATGAGGCAGAGAATGACCAAAGTGGTGAACTGAACCGTCATGAAACGAGTTTAACAAACAAAAAGGCCCGCGCAAGCCGAGCCGGCCGGTCATGTGATTTGTCGTGAGACTTTCAAGTCAGGTCCGGAATGACTACTGACACTGACGAAGATTTTGACTGATCTTTTCAAAAACTTGATTGTCTTTTAACTCTTTGTAAAGGCCTTCGGCTTCGGCGCGCTTGCTTGCTGGAACAGTGTCCGTTTCGCGAGACTCTTCATCTTGCTCGGCGAAATCTTTGATCTCACCTAAAATATTCACAGCACGAGAGAGGCCTAAGAACAAACAGTGCTCGATTCGGCAAGGATCTGTTTCCAATTCGCTGCCTGGCAGGGTTGAATATTTGCTGGTCGCTAGAGGTGTTTTGTAGAGGTCTTTGTAGATTTCGACCGAGCAGACTTCCGGATTTTCACGGAATTGAAGCAGTCCGTTCAAAACGCGGGATTCGATGGTGAACCAGCGAATTTCGCGGCGAAGCTCGTGCAAACCGCGGCCGTCGCCGTCGCGTTTTTCCAAACGGCCCAAATCATAGCTGTTGGCGGCGACACTGTCGATCTGCTCAATCAGCTGTCCGAGCATTTGTTGTTTGTCATCTTCATAAGATAGCCAGTCTTGTTTTTTCAAGAAAGATTGAATGCGCTTCATGCGGTCTTTGCTGCCGCCGCCGATCCATTTTTTATCGGTCAGGACTTTGGCGAATTCTTGTTTCGCTTTTTCCGCTCTTTCCTGGTCTTTTTGTTTGCCGGTTTTATCGGCGATCTTTTTCCATTTGTCGTACTCGCCAATGCCGTTTTCGAGATCGCGGAAGGCCGATCGAATTTCAGATGTGAAGTCGGAATCCTGCACAGTGTACAGCTTTCCCAGCTCCTGCAAGTTGAAGGCGGCGATGCGGTTGTCGCCTTTCAAAAGGTCCTCGGCCACGTTGTCGGCCTTGTCGCTGGATTTCAACGACTGATCAATCAGCGAAAGCCAGGGTTTAAAGCGGGCTTTTTGAGCTTCACCGTCAGCGTTTGCAAACAGGGGGATGGTGATCAGCGCAGCCGTCATGAGCGCAACTGCGAGCAAAGATTTGAACATGGGACTCCTTCTCTCTAGACGCACTTTCTGGCGGCGTCACTCCAACAGATCGAAACGATCCGACTCATCGGAAGGATCTGACAGCGTTGGTCTGAGAGATCCGCATGATTTTGTCGAAGGACCAGTTTTATCAGAAAAGCTGTTCGCCAAATGTCAGGATCCGATCTTGGAAAAAGTAACAAAAGCCTGTTCTGAAGTTCGACAGCTCTTCCGGGCCATAATTCCAGACGGCTCGTCATCAATTGTTTTGTTTGCGGTCAATCGCTTGCTGTCATTTGCTCGTAAGTCCCTCGCGTTTGGCAGCCAGTTGATTGTGAGACCGGCAATACACTCGAAGATTTTGGATTCCATCCGTTCCGCCGCGGGCCAGTGGCACGCAATGCTCGATTTCCAGAAAATGTCTTGCTGAACATCGTCGACCTGTCTGTGAAACAAACTGGCATTGGTGGCGTGCTTTTGCAAACACAGTCGCCGAGATATGGGCAGGGATATATTTTCGGTGATGTCGCCCATTTTTCCACTGCCGTAGCGGCAGTGAAGCCGTCTCTTTAGAAATTTTTGGACTGTCCGGCAGCTTGCCATTTCCGTCTTTCCGGGGCTGCTCGCGAGGCATGGATTTACTTTGTATCTGCACCTTTTTTTCCTGGGCTCTTTTTTTCATTTCCATCTGGTCGGCAAAAT
>CBIHPB010000208.1:0-6614 GCA_966211485.1 uncultured Bdellovibrio sp. | reverse complement strand
CTGGACGCCCGCTCTCCGAAACGTGCGGCTCGGTATGTGGAAGGCATTGCCAAATTTCATGACAAAGCCAGCTTCGTTTCCAACGCCCAGTGGACAGATGTCGGTGACTATGGACCGATTTTTATTCCGCACAACTGTCAGGTTGTTCCTGCTGCAATTCAAAAACGTTTCTCGATCGAGGAAGAGCCAACTTTCTTCGTCCAAAAAGAAATCTGGGATCAGTTGCCCGTCGTTGACCAGGCCGCTTTGATTCTTCACGAAATCATTTACCTCGAGTTCGCACACGAAACATCGGTGCTCACTCGCTCATTCAACGGCCTGCTGTTCTCGATGGAATTCGACAACTATGTTTCTGACGCCAAGTTTTTAGACATGCTGGTGAAAGTCGGCGCTCCGACTTATGAATACGGCAGCTTTGAAATCAATATCCGCCAAGGCTATGTCGCAAATTCAGAAGGCATGGTCCGGGCGTTCGTCATACCCGGAGTTTACGACGAAGGCGCGACACAGATTCCATACATCTACCAACGAGTGGAATTCTATCCGAACAAAAAGCCAAAAGCTTTGCGTCCCGATAACTTGTCCATGCCTTACACGGTGGCCTGCTTCGGAACTTTCGACCTTCTCACCGAAGACAGAGCTCCGATCCGCTTCCACAGAAACGGCCGCATTCAGAAGACCTTCTTTGATACGGCGAAGACAGTGGTGGATCCGGTTGGATGCAACGGCGTTCGCTACCAGAAGAATCTGGAGTTTCCATTTGGCTGGCTAGAGCTGGATCCGAATGCGAATCTGCTGGGGTATCGTGGGATTGATGCTGTGACTGCGGCTCACTAGTTATTACCGCGCAGTATCTGTGTCCTGCCCAGCGATTCAAAGTATTTGGGAGTCAGATTTGTAATTGGGGGTTTTGGGGGATCTGCGCTTCGCTGGATCTTGCGGGGTCTTTTTTTTGCTCTGGAACAAGTCAGCCTATGGGTTGACTTGATAGTGAGGGGGTTTGGGATGCTCATTTTATTGGACGTTAATTAGCGTCACATAAAGTGAGTGTCCAAATAGGCTCTTGCACTGAAGACCATTAAAATGGTCAGCCGACCAATATATTGGCCTTCAACTTAAGCTTTCTATTTTCCTTTTCCCATCATATCGAGCCGGTGGGCAGGAAGCCCAGCGGCCCGCGGGTTCGGGCCGGCGAAGAGGCCCGATTGCAGGACGCACACCACATGATCTAAACCCGAACCGAAAGCCCATCTTTAAGAGCAAGTTTTGTGGCTTTCCACGCAGGAATAAGCCCAATCACAATCCCCAGCCCAAAAATCACAGCCAGATAAATAATTTCCGTCGACGACAGAACATCGCCCACCATATACAGCCCAAACTGCGCTTCCAGCCAATTCTTCAGCAAGCCAAAGCCAGAAAGCTCGGTCACTGCTCCCAGAACAACACCTGCGATGGTCAGCAAGGTGCTCTCAAAAACTAAAAGCATCGTGATCCGGCCAGGACCTGTCCTGATCGAGTGCAAGATCGCCATCTCACGGCGGCGCTCGTTCAATCCGGTCAGAAGCGAAATCAGCATCGCCACCAGTCCCACAGCCAGCACCATCCACGAAATCACTCGCAGGGCCTGATCGACGTAACCAAGTCCGCGCCAGAGCTCGGCCAAAGTCACACCAGGAATAATCGCCAGCAGCGGCTCTTCGTTGAAGGTGTTGATCTCTCGCTGCAAAGCCAGCGTCGAGCCGCGGGATTTGGTGCGCAGGAAAAAGGCTGTGATCTGATCCGTCTTCAGCTGCTCGGCTTTGATACTTTCAGCTGCCACCCGAGTTTTCTCGGTCGGTGCCGCGCCGCTTTGCCAGTCGATGTGCACGGCTTCCATCCCCTGCAGCGTGATGTAGAGACTGGTATCAAGTGCTGTGCCCGTTGGTTTTAAAATTCCCACGACATGAAAAGGCTTATCATCATGTTTCAGAATTCCCTCTCCGCGGGTCACCCCGTGCGTGAGCACAATGGAATCCTGTAGATGATGTCCGAGTTTTCGAGCGACCTCGGATCCCAGGACCACATCCCAGATGCCGCTTGCCACTTGGCCTTCACTGAACTGGACATGATTGTCACCGCGGAATTGATAGTGCTGATAGAAACTGTCATCGGTTGCGACAATCCGAAAGCCTTTGTAGCCGTCGCCCAGAGAGTAAGGAATCACCCAATCAACCGCTGGATGTTTTTTAAACTGCTCGTAAATTTGCCAGGAAATATTATTCGTCGCACTTCCCATGTTAAAGACCGTGTACAGGATCAGATTGATTGGACCACTGCGGGCCCCCACGATCAGATCCACTCCGGACACACTTTGCGTGAAGCCTTCTTCCGCCGCGCGCTTGGTGCGCTCGACTGATAATAGCAAAGCGGTGCTAAGCGCGATCGACAGCACAGTGAGGATTGTTGTGAACAGACGGTTTTTTAAAGATTTCAGGGCTAAGGTGAAAAAGCTCATGCTCGCACCCGATTGATGTCATGGAAAGAGACGGATCTTGAAAACAACTTTTCGAGGCTTCGATCATGGCTGACAAACAAGACGGTCGTGCCTTTTTCTTCGCAGACTTGGAACAAAAGCCGGATGAATTTTTCGCGATGATCAAAATCCAAGGACGAGGTCGGCTCGTCGGCCAAAATCAATTCCGGACTTCCCAAAAGCGCGCGAGCCACCGCCACCCGCTGCTGCTGTCCAACGCTGAGCTCGGTCACGCGTCGGTGACGAAAAGCTGCGATTCCCAGCGACTGGCAGAGATGCGAAACTTCGGCCTCGGTGTCTTTGGTGCGCTCGCGACGGATGTGACTGAGACTGAGCGGCAGAAGAATATTTTCTTCGACACTGAGATAGGGAATTAGATTGAAACTTTGAAACACATAACCCAGATGGCCGGCCCGGAAAAGATCGCGCTCGTGAGACTTCATCTCGGAAAGATTTTTCCCCAGGATCTCCACCCGACCGCTTTGCGGCGTCAGCACTCCGGCTAAGATTTCAAGAAAAGTGGATTTCCCCGAACCGCTGGGGCCGTAGAGAAAAACTTTTTCCCCAGGCAGAATGCTGAGAGACGGAATATCCAAAGTTTTCTCTTGAGCGGACTCGTAGCGGAACTCGACATCTTTGAGAAGAACGAGACTCATCAGAACCTACCGGTACGCTTCGATATGCGTACCTTTCATTGTGAAAGAGGCCTCGCCATACATATGGCGTTTGGAATGAAGAGACAGTTTTCCATAAATCCAAATGGGGCCAAACTCGACTTTGGCATGCGCAGTTTCATCCATTTCCACAAACACCATCTGATTGGAGGGCGGCGGCGGCACGTGAATGCAGGCCTGGGGACTGGGCACCAGCAAAAATTCGGTCACGCGTTTTGAGTTGTCTTCCAAAGGAACCATAAATCCGGGAATGCGAACATCCTGATCGTCGAGCGCCTTCAAGGCTGCAGGTGCCGCGCCCGTGATGTAATCCATTTCGCCCAACTGACGCCAGTCGACTTCAGTGGCGTTGCTGTAAGCCGCACTTTGGCTTTTTTGAAAGAGGAAAAATCCCGCGCAGATGGCGGCAACAAGGATCCCGCTGTAGATCACGATTTTGGCTTTGGACATCCCGGAAACTTTATATTAGGTTTGAGGCATTATGAATCAAAAATTGCAATCCGTCCGCGGCACCCAAGATCTCTTGCCTGAAATGTGCCGAGCCTTCCGTAAAATCGACGAATTGGCCTTTCAAACCGCAAGCTTATACGGCTTTGATGAAATCTCGACGCCGATCTTTGAATTTTCCGATGTGTTCCATCGCACATTGGGCGAAACCTCGGACATGGTTTCAAAAGAAACCTACACCTTCCAGGACCGAGGCGGCGACTCTTTGACACTAAGACCCGAAGGAACCGCCGGGATTGCCCGTGCTTTTATCTCAAACGGCATGGCGCAGCTTCTACCACTGAAACTTTACTACAACGGCCCGATGTTTCGTTACGAGCGTCCGCAAAAAGGCCGATACCGGCAGTTTCACCAAATCGGTGTCGAGTGTTTGGGACTTGAAACTCCAACCGCTGACATCGAGTGCTTGGCTTTGGCTTTTGATCTTCTCAATCGCATCGGCCTGATGGGCCGGATTCAGCTTGAGATCAACAGCCTGGGAGATGCCGAGTCTCGCACCAATCACCGCGATCAATTGGTGAGTTATTTAAAGGACTTCGAAAAAGAACTTTCACCGGATTCGCAAGTGCGTTTGCAGAAAAATCCGCTGCGTATTTTGGATTCCAAAGATCCCGGCGACCAAAAACTTTTGGTCGGAGCACCACTTTTGAAAAACTGCCTGAACCAATTCTCGCAAGATTTCTTCGGTCAGGTTCTGGAGGGTCTCAACACCCTGAAAATCCCGCACAAGGTCAGCGACCGCTTGGTACGCGGAATTGACTATTACACTCACACCGTCTTTGAATTTATCACCACCGACCTCGGCGCCCAAGGCGCTGTTCTGGCCGGAGGCCGATACGACGGCTTGATCGAGCAAATGGGCGGCCCCAAAACCCCAGGCGTTGGCTGGGCCAGCGGCGTCGAGCGTTTGGCTTTGCTGTTGGATCCGGCGACGACCGCCTCGACTTTGAAAACCGTGGCGGTGATCTCGGCCGACGACCGCGCCGACAAGAAATGTCTCGAGCTTTCGCATCAGCTGCGCCTGAAAAATCTGCGAGTTGAAATGCCAGGTTCTGGCAACGTCGGAAAAAAAATGAAGCGCGCAAACAAAGTCGGCGCTCAGTATGCGGTGATCATTGGCGAAACGGAATTGCAGTCAAACACGGTGACCTTCAAAGATTTGGGCACTGGCGAACAAAAGACGATGAGCGAATCCGAGCTCTTCAATCACTTCAAATAAGGCAGTAAAACCGCCGACCAACTGTCGGCGATTTTATCGTATCCTTCAGCCGATGGATGACCCAGCACCGGAAGTTCTCTTTGATCCATATCGGCCGTTGTGAGATTTGCTGCCGCATCGACGAGCACAATATTTTGCTTTTTCATCTGGTGAGCCGCCACCAGCAAGCGAATGCCTGAATTGAGCTGATCCACATAGGTCATCCAAAACGCATTCGTTGGCGGAATAGTTGCCAAGAAAATCTGACTTTGTGGAGCTGTCTCAAAAATTCGATCAACCAGCAGACCTAGATCACTTTTGATCTGCACCAAATCCGGTACCTGCGACACATTCGTCATCGCGACATCATTGGTCCCAATCATCAACAGCACAATATCAGGCCGAGAATTGTCCATCCAGTCTTTGGCGTTATCCAGCAATTGCTTCGTCGTCCAACCTGAATGACCTTCATTATTCTTGCTGGTCAATTCGGCCGGACCATTGGAGAGCGATCCCACGAATTGAAATGAAACTCCGGCTTGGGTCAGAAGTCTCTCAAGCCGAATCCGATAACCGCCCGGATAATTAAATCCGTAAGTGATCGAATCTCCCATCGGCATAATCCGCAAAGGAATACTATCGACTGCACAACCGCTGGCCTGAAAAAGCAAAGCCGCTGAAAGAATCCAAAGCTTCAATGGCTTCATCAATTCCCACCGCTAAACAAAACACGAAACCAAGTCTCGGCAATTTTGTCGTAGCCGTTGGCGGAAGGATGGACATAAATCGGCAGATCAACCGGATCCATATCCGCCAAAGTCAATGATGCGGCAACATCGGCCAGTCCGATGTTCTTTCCATCTGTTGCCTTTTCCGCAACAAGATTTCGAATCTCTGCATTGAACTGCACGACGTACTGATTCCAAAATCCATTTGTTGGCGGAATAGTCGCCACGACTAAACGAACTTGCGGCCGCGTTTGGAAAATCGAATCAATCAGCGAACTGTACTCATTCTTGATGCGCGTAAGATCCGGAACTTGAGAAACATCGTCCATTGCCACATCGTTGGTCCCAGACATCAAAAGTACAATATCGGGCTTGTAGGTGTCGATCCATTCAGCCGCCTTTTCCAACAACTGATGGGTTTCCCAGCCATTGTGCCCTTCATTCGCCTGACTCTTTAGCTCAGTGGGACCATTGGTCATTGAACCTACGAAACGTATCGTGTTTCCCGCATCGCTTAAAAGCTTTTCAAGTTTGATACGATAAGCGCCCGGATAATTGCTTCCAAACGTAATAGAGTCCCCAAGGGGCATAATTCGCAAAGGAGCATTGTCGATGGTGCAGGCTTGAGCTTGCAGGAAAATCAGAGCCGTTAAAAACCAATGTTTGATCTGATCCATTTTAACGGCGGTGGAGCTTTACATTTTGACCGCGGCCCCAGCCGGAGGCCAGCAGGATTTCACTGCGATTCCACATAAACCAGCAGACAAGTCCGATGATGATTCCGCCCACGCACAGCCACTGGTCGCGCGCGAGCCCCAGAATCATTTCACCAGCTGCGGTCGCTCCAGGCATCGCGTAGGATTCGATCCCAAAATGAATCGCCGAGTACATAATCAGAAATACAGAAGCGACAACACCTGGACGGCGCGGCCGATACCAAAACAGAAATAAAAATAAAAATAAAAACAAACCCTCGGCCGCAGCTGCGTATAGCT
>CBIHPB010000207.1:0-6621 GCA_966211485.1 uncultured Bdellovibrio sp. | reverse complement strand
CTTTTGGTGAGCCAGTTCGTGCGAAAGAACTCGAGTTAAGTTCAACTTCGAATCAAAAGCAGTGTCATATAGAACTACTAGACCATCCGTCGATGATGCAGGATTTGGAAAATCCTTCGACTTGGCAGCTCGATAAATTTCATGGACATTTTCACTCCATAAGATATCTGGCACTTCCCCTAATGCATCCAACACTCTTTCAGTTTCTGATGCAGTAAAAGATTTAAATTTTTCTGTTTTATGTGGCCAAATCTGCGGTGTTCCTGCCTTTAACTTTGGTTGCCAAAATTCATATCCACTAGGATTGGACTGACAGTGAGCCTTTACAAAAGAGGCTGAAACAAAAACTCCATCTCCTCTTATGTATGCCCGCCGGCCATGCGCTTTAACCCAATGATGACCAGGTAAGCACTTTGTCGCTTTGCTCTTCTCTGTTGCGAATGCAAAGTTCCCGATTGAAAAACAGAAACCAACTAAAATAAGAAGCAATCGAGCAAAGAGTCTAAAATTGGACAACTGCATTGAATGGCTCTTAAAGTTTTTCGATAATCACGGCGATACCTTGACCGCCACCGATGCAGGCACTTCCCAAAGCGTATTTGGCGTTTCTTCGGTGCAGTTCATACACCAGGAGATTCATGATGCGCGTGCCGGAAGCACCCAGTGGGTGACCGACGGCGATCGCACCGCCGTTGACGTTGGTTTTTGCTGGATCCAGTTTCAGTTCGCTTTCGACTGCCAGATATTGGGCTGCGAAAGCTTCGTTCACTTCGACCAGATCCATTTGTGCTAATGTCATTCCCGCTTTTTGCAAAGCCATGCGGGCCGCACCGGCGGGACCGATCCCCATGATTTTTGGATCGCAACCGACAGAGGCGTAAGAAACAATTCGGGCCATTGGTTTCAGACCCAGTTGCTTGGCTTTGGATTCGCTCATCAAAAGCGAGCAAGCCGCACCGTCGACGATTCCTGAAGCTGTCGCAGCTGTGACCAGGCCGTCTTTTTTGAACATCGGTTTCATGGTCGAAATTTTATTGAAGGTCACATCAGGTTTTGGATGCTCGTCTTTATCCAAAGTCATCGTGCCTTTTTTTCCTTCGATGGTGACCTTGATCATCTCGTCTTTGAATTTTCCTTCGGCCAAGGCGTTTTTGTAACGGGTCTGAGATTGAATAGAATACTCATCAACTTGTTTACGAGTGATGCCGTATTTTTCGCCGAGATTTTCTGCCGTGATCGCCATTGGAATTCCGGCGTAAGCATCAGTCAGTGCCGATGTCATTGCATCTTCCAACTCGCCATTGCCCATGCGGATGCCGCCGAAGCGAACCCCGCGCATGACGTAAGGAATCTGGGACATTTGCTCGACTCCGCCGGCAAGAACCGCAGTAGCTTCACCGTCACGAATCATTTGAACGCCGTTGACCCAAGACTGAAAACCGCTGCCGCACAACCGATTGACGATATAAGCGCCGCGATCCACAGGCACACCGGTCTTCAAACCGATATGACGGGCCAGGTAGGCCGCATCCGCGCCGCTTTGAACAACATTGCCGAAAATCGTGTGATCGATTTGCTCGGGCGAGACGCCAGCTTGCTCGAGGGTCGCTTTCGCCGCGATGACGCCAAGCTCAGTTGCAGAGACATCTTTCAGCGAGCCGCCGAAAGCTCCAAATGGGGTTCTTTTGCCTGATATAAAGACTATTTTTTCCATAGGTTTTTAGAGTAAGGTGAAATCCGAAACTCAGGTAGTTTTTTTCACTCAACGCATGCTCCAAAAGAGGTGGCCGAAATGAAAGTTCTCGTGATTGGACAAGGCGGTCGCGAGCATGCACTGGTTCATGCTCTTTCACAGTGTTCTTCCGTCACGGATATTCACGCCATCCCCGGATCCAGCGGCATGAGCCGCGAAGCCCTTTGTCACGATATGGACTGGCGCAAATCCAACGAACTGATCGAATTCTGCCTGCGCACCGAAATCGATTTCGTCATGATCGGCCCCGAAGATCCTTTGGTCGAAGGCTTATCCGATCGCCTGCGCGAACGCGGAATTTTGGTCGTGGGCCCATCGGCGGAAGCCGCGCAATTGGAAGGCTCGAAAATTTTCGCTAAGAAATTCATGCAGGAAGCGAAGGTTCCGACTGCGGCTTGCGAAATCGTTTCGTCATGGGCTGATGTGCAGAACGTGGTCAGCAAATTTACGCCGCCTTATGTTCTGAAAGCGGATGGCCTGGCTGCGGGCAAAGGTGTTTTTATCTGCAAAACTTTGGCAGAACTGGAAGCGGCTGCGAAAGATCTTTTCGAAAATAAAATTCTGGGCGATGCCGGCAATCAGGCTTTACTGGAGCAATTTATGCCAGGCTGGGAATTGAGCTACTTGATTCTCACCAACGGAAAATCCTGGCAGACACTGCCACTGGCCCAAGATCACAAACGCCTACAAGATGGCGATCAAGGACCGAACACGGGCGGCATGGGGACAGTCGCACCACTTAAGATCGACGACAGCCTTCGCGAGCAAATCGAAAAACAGATCGTCGCCCCTTCTGTCGCTCATCTTCAGGAAAAAAATTATCTCTACCGCGGAATTCTTTTTATCGGCGTGATGGTCACCGAACAAGGCCCGCAAGTCCTCGAATTCAACTGCCGCTTCGGCGATCCTGAAACTCAAGTGATTCTTCCTTTGGTGGACGGCGATCTCGGAGTTTTGCTAAAGGAATTAGCCCAAGGGAAATTGCAGCCCATCAAACAAAAGAAGCTATTCGCTTCGTGTGTGGTGATGGCGGCACCTGGCTACCCAATGAATCCTGAAAAAAATCTAGCCATCGAAGGCGACCTCTCAAAAGCAACCGAGATGAGCTACTTCCTGCATGCCGGAACCAAAAAAGATTCCGATGGCCGATGGCTCACAAAAGGTGGCCGAGTCTTGAATGCTGTGGGATTGGGCTCTTCTATTCAGGAATCACTAGCAAATGCCTACGAGCAATCCAATCAAGTGCGATGGATGGGCTTGCAAAAACGAAACGATATTGGCTCTAAAGTTTAACGGCAACCTGTCTCTATTTTTGATTCAAATTTTTGATGTCAGGTCTTGTCTCCTCATCTTGGCAATGAAAGCATGAATATTCCCGCGAAAGGAACCAACGCATGAGCAAGATTCAAATCTGGAATGAGATGCCCTCCAAACCTGAAGTCGAAGCTTTCATCAAATCATTTTTTAAAACGCTGCAATCAGGTGATCTACAAAAAGCCCAAAGCATGATGGGTCATGCCTATCCGGACTGGAACGAATCGATCTACACGACCTGGCAAGATCATTATCTGATTCACGAAATCCCGAAAGACAGCTCCTATGAAGGCGGCGAATGGAAAACCGATTTAAAATGGCTTAAAGATCTCACCATTCAAGACAAGATCGAGTGGATGAAAGACGATCTTCTATGGGTCGATTTTCTCTTTCGGGGACAGCCGTCCGGCTACATCGGAGAATTCGCCATTAAAAAAAATGATGAAGGTTATTTTATCCAAAGAAATATTTTTAGAATGGCCTAGAAATTCCAGCGCATGCTCAAGCCTGAGAGACGGTTGTCTCGGGTGATCGAGTGGCTGAGAACCAGATCGCGGTTGCCCGAGAATTTTTCGTAAACTTCCAGATCCAATTGTGCAGCGGCGATCTTGTATTTGATCGCGGCGTTGGTATAACCCGTGTACTGGATTTGTGCTAAAGCCTGGAAAGCTTGAACATTGAAATTCAATTTGTGCTGAACCGATTTTCGATCACCGCCGAAAACCACTTCCTGTTTCATCTTTTGTTCGACCGTCGTGGCGGCCCGGCCAACGGTGCTTTGTCGAACGGTTTCTGAATTTAGAAGCGTATTCATCGAACGGTCGGCAACTTGCGCAAAAACCAGATTTTGATCGGTCGATGGCTGCATATCGATCGGAATGATCGAGCTGGCATCCAAAGGCTTGTCGGCGGTTTTGATGTGATTGAAATTCGCGATCAATTCTGGAGAAATCGAGGTTCCGTCTTCGCCGTAAAAAATCTTTGAAGGTGTGGAAATCATAATCGCGGCCCGATTGATTGATGCCGGAGAGCGAGAATCCTGAGGGAGAATAACCTGATAGGAATAAGCCGGATAATAAAAATACGGAACCGCCGCCCAAGAGAATGCCGGTGCGATCATCAGCATTGTGGTCATTATAAGGTTTCGTACGTTGGCCAGTTTCATCTCATTTTGAGACAGTTTTGTCTCTCTCCGTTACCAAGGAAGAGTTACAAAACCGGGGCCAAGTCTAGAAGCTGTCAGAGGGAACTGATCTGCGATATAAGACTGACAAGATACAAAACAAACAGCTGTCAAAGCCGTTGACGGAGCCTATCTCGAAAGTCCATTTAAACTAAGCTTGGAATTATTGACCGTCGTCCATGGTCTTTCGCCACTCGTGAGAGTCGAAAGTCAGCTCGGATTTATAGAAGAGATAATTGGTTTTTATCACCGGATCTTGTGGCCGAGCATCGAAGAGCTTTTTGTAGATCTCGACAAACTTGGAAAACTGCCCGCGATTGGTGAACAGATCAAGCTGCATGGCGATCGGCAAACTTGCAACCTCGGGCTCGAGCTTCTGAAGATCGTAGAGCATAAAATAATCTCTCTGCCATCCCGAATTCATCTCTGCCATTTTAGAAATATCAACACCCGAATCAAAATAGAAGATCGGCTGCCCAAAGTTTTGCTGCAGGAATCTTCCAAATTCAGGATTCGAACTGCGCAGTGGGAATTTCAGGAATACTTTTTTCGAGTCTTCAAAGCGATGAAACAAAGACCAGCTCAAGGGCTCGTGAATTTTCCACTCGCCACCCTGGCTTTTGCGGAAGACCAAAGGGAGAACCGGATTTCCTGGCTTGAAAAAGACAAAAGCGAACTCGCCCTCTTCAAAAATTTTGAAAATCCCCGCATCGCTCATCATCCGATAATTGCGCTGAAGCTGAGCCGCCGTCATCGGGGTTTTCAGTCGAAAGATTTTGCTGTCCAGATCCAGGATTCCCAGGTTGAGATCGTAAATTCTCTCGGACAGGGACTCGAGATAGAGCTGAACGGCTTCGTTCAGATTCCGGGCCGAAGCTTGGTATTTGGTCGAACCCGGTGGAAGATTCTGAATTTCTTTTTCCAGTTGCTCGCGACTGACATCATAGCTAGTGCTGATTCGGCCGGCTCCGCCAGAAAGAAATCGAAACCCACTGAAATCGGCACTCTCGCCAGCATCATTCTTTTCAATTCGTATACCGATTGTGATCAGCAGTTCGGCCCAAAAATCATGATCCCGATCGGAATAAATAAATGTTTTTGCCGCTTCTTCCAGCATTCTCAGCGATGCATCCGGAAGCAGACCTTCCAGAGCATAAGCGACCTCGATTCGCAGCGCATGCTGTTTCGGAACATAAACATACAAAATGCCACGCCCCTGAGAACGCTCCCCCACATGCAACTGCTGGAACAAATGATTGGAGAATGTCAGAAGATCCTGACCTTCTGGAAGCTTCTCCAAAATCACAATCGCGTTTTCAGTTCCAGTTCGTTTGGTTGCGGCTTTGATGGAAACCATAATGGATTCATCAAAACGATGGTCGCTGGTTTCATTGATAAAAGTATAAGTAGGGTTTCCAACATGAACGCGGGTCAACGCGATTCCAATACCGACACCGGCAATCAAAAGAACCAAAATTCCAATCCGAAACAGGTTGGATTTAAGGACCATCATACTTTCCGAAGTCGAGATTTCGCTTTCTTGCTTTATCGTAATACATCACAAAAGGTTCATTCTGGCCGCCGGGGTTTAGCCCCTGAATCATCTGATCCGAACCCGAAGATTTGAAAATATGCAAAGGCATTTCATTGCCGCCAAAAGATCGCAGCAGCTGAATCGAAAGTTCCCGCTTATCTTGCAGCGAAACGAACGCGGTTCCATCTCCGTAGAGACCCAGATTCATTCGGGCTTTGCCGTTGACGTCGAAAAACCAAATAGCCGGAGATCTTTCACCGCCGAAACCAATTTGGGCTCGAACCTTTCCGCCGTCATCAACAAGGTCAATTCGACTGGCCTGAATCACCGGACTGGCGGCACCCGCCCTGGGCATAGCCGAGATCTCCAATTTGGAATAGGTCCACATTCCCAAAATCGATCCGACAAATGAAAGAAGCATGATCTTCCAAGCCTGCATAAAAACTCCTTCAATAGCATTTTCTTTATGCCACCTTGAAATCAAAATTCTGTCAAAACAAGCTTTTCTAGAGATCAAAAATGGGTGCGCTGAGCTCGCCTTGAGACGAGGCACAAAGCATTTCATTCATTCCAAGCCGAGTGGAATTCAAAATCAAAAAACTGCCGTTGGCAGGCTCGGTGCGAATTTCGATTTCAGACTGCAATCCATTTTTCTGAATCCAGCCGATCAACTGCTCGCGATCACGGCGAAGACGCTCGGAAAGATCGGCCTGAGCGGACTCGAGATCGCGTTTTCCAGCTTCAGTTTCAATGGATTTCAAAATATCAGAAATTTGTGCACGATCATCGGGTGTCAGCTTGACATAAAGCCCGACGAAAAATTCAGGCATGTGAACA
>CBIHPB010000206.1:0-6636 GCA_966211485.1 uncultured Bdellovibrio sp. | reverse complement strand
CGTTCGTTTCGGGAGCTGCCGCTCTATTATGGAGCGCTAAGCCGAATGCCACAGTGGCTCAAATTCGACAGGCGCTGCTGAATTCGACAGATTTCCGCTCTTACAAGGTCTCCACTCAAGGAAGATTGAACATTCAGAAAGCACTCGCCGAAATCCGGCGCATTGCCCCATAAGCTTCACGTGCCTCTGAAAATTCTCTCGTGATAAAAAGGCTGTTTCACACAAGTGAGACAGCTGAAGAAAAGCACGAACGAGGGAGTTTCAATGGAAACCGAAATCACAACCGAGAAACGTCTCAAGGATCTTGAGCAACGCAATGAAGCCGCGATGGAAGGCGGCGGCGCTGCTCGTATCGAAAAACAAAAGCAAGGTGGCCGACTGACGGCGCGCGAGCGTCTGGATATTTTATTGGATCCAGGAAGCTTTGTTGAGATGGATCGTTTTGTCATTCATCGCAGTTCGAATTTCGGGATGGATAAAAATCGCATGCCTGGTGATGGCGTCATCACAGGTTACGGACGCGTGAATGGAAAGTTGGTTTACGTTTACAGCCAAGATTTCACCGTCATCGGCGGATCGATGTCGCGCACACAAGCGAACAAGATTTGCAAAGTTCAAGATCTCGCGATCAAAAACGGCGCACCGATCATCGGACTGAACGATTCGGGCGGCGCGCGCATTCAAGAAGGCGTCGAATCTCTAGCAGGTTACGCGGATATTTTCGTTCGCAACACAACCGCATCGGGAGTAGTTCCACAAATTACCGGCATCATGGGCCCTTGTGCAGGTGGCGCGGTTTACAGTCCATCGATTACAGATTTCGTTTTCATGGTGAAAGACACCAGCTACATGTTCGTGACCGGTCCTGATGTGATTAAGACCGTCACACATGAAGAAGTGACCAAGGAAGAACTGGGCGGAGCCACCACGCATTCACAAAAATCGGGTGTGGCGCATTTCGCCTGCGAATCCGACAAACACTGCTTGCTGTTGATCCGCGAATTGATGGGCTTCTTGCCGTCGAACAACTTGGACGATCCACCGACTTTGCCAACAAAAGATCGTCCGGATCGTATTTGTGATTCTTTGAACGGTATGATTCCTGACAGTCCAAAAAAACCTTACGATATGCTGGCGCTGATTCAGGAAGTGGTGGACGAAAAATATTTCCTGCAAATCCATCAGAACTACGCACAGAACATCATCGTCGGCTTTGCTCGCCTAAATGGTCGCAGTGTCGGTATCGTTGCCAACCAACCGCAATTCTTGGCCGGTTGCTTGAACATCGAAGCCAGCCGCAAGGCTGCTCGCTTTATCCGCTTCTGTGACGCTTTCAATATTCCAATCGTTTCTTTCGTCGACGTTCCAGGCTTCCTGCCAGGAACAGATCAAGAGTGGAACGGTCTGATCACTCACGGCGCCAAACTTTTGTATGCCTATGCCGAAGCGACAGTTCCAAAAGTGACTTTGATCACTCGTAAAGCTTACGGTGGTGCTTACATCGTTATGGGCTCGAAACTTTTGCGCTCGGATATCAACCTCGCCTACCCGACTGCAGAAATTGCGGTGATGGGTGCCGAGGGTGCCGTCAACGTTATCTTCCGTGATCAAATTGCGAAAGCAAAAGATCCGGCGGCCGAACGTGCGAAATTGATCAAAGAGTACGAAGAAAAGTTCAGCAATCCATACATTTCAGCCGAGCTGGGTCTGACCGACGAAGTGATTGAGCCTGCTTTGACTCGTCGTCGTTTGATCGACGCAGTCGAGATGCTGAAGAACAAGCGCGATATCTATCCGCCGATATAACACGGCAAGATCCCGCTGTAGGAGATTTGAATGTTTAAAAAAGTTTTGATCGCCAATCGCGGAGAGATTGCCATTCGGGTGACGCGCGCTTGTCGTGAATTGGGAATTCAAACGGTCGCCGTGTTTTCAGACGCCGACCGCGAAAGTCTACACGTCTTTCTGGCGGACGAGGCCTACAACATCGGCCCGGCCCCAAGTATCGAGTCTTACTTGCGTGGGGATAAAATCTTAGCCATCGCCAAAAAATGTGGCGTTGATGCGATTCATCCAGGCTACGGTTTTCTATCTGAGAACGCTGACTTTGCTCGCCAGTGTAAAGAGGCTGGCATCACATTCATTGGTCCAACACCCGAAAACATGGATTCCATGGGGGACAAGCTTTCCGCCAAGGCCCTGATGAAAAAGGCAAAGGTACCAACCGTTCCCGGAAGTGATGGCTCGGTTGAAACCGTCGAAGAAGCGACCAAGGTAATCAAAGAAATCGGACTTCCCGTCATCATCAAGGCCTCTGCTGGCGGTGGCGGAAAAGGGATGCGTGTGGTTCGCACTGAATCGGAAATTGATTCTGCCTTCCGTGCTTGCCGCAGCGAAGGTCAGAACTATTTCAAAGATCCAACTGTCTATATCGAAAAATTCGTCACCGATCCCAAGCACATCGAGATTCAGGTTTTCGGCGACACACATGGAAACGTGATTCACCTATTCGAGCGCGAATGCTCGGTCCAGCGTCGCCACCAAAAGATAATCGAAGAATCTCCGTCCCCTTCAGTTCCGACAGCTGTGCGGGAAAAGATGGGCTAAGCGGCCGTCCGGGCAGCGAAACAAATCGATTACATCGGTGCCGGCACGATCGAATTTATCTTCGATAACTCGACAAAAGATTTCTATTTCATGGAAATGAACACACGCTTGCAGGTCGAACACCCGATCACAGAGATTGTCACCGGTCTTGATCTGGTGAAAGAGCAGATCTACGTCGCCTTGGGCCGTCCTTTGAGTGTGAAACAAGCGGACTTGAAGCAAAAAGGACATGCGATCGAAGTGCGAATCTGCGCCGAAGATCCTGTAACCTACAAACCAAATCCGGGTTTAATCCGCGCTTGCCGTCACCCACAAGGACCTTTTGTTCGTTGCGACTCGTACGCTTATCCAGGCTACGAAGTTCCAATCTATTACGATCCAATGATTGCCAAGGTGATCACCTGGGGTGAAAACCGTAAGGAAGCCATCGACCGTATGGATCGTGCTCTTTCAGAATTCATTCTGTCGGGAATCAAGTCGAACATCGTTCTTCACAAAACAATCCTGAAACATCCGAAATTCCTGGATGGCAGTTACACAACACAATTCTTGGAGCGAAACTTCGAAGTAATCGAGCCGGAAATGTTCAAGTACGTCGACGAGCACGTCTTCTTGATCGCAGCGGCGATCACCGCGTTCAACGATCGCAAGTCCAAGGATGTCCGTCAGTACAACGTCTTCCCGAACTGGAAACGGGTTGGCCGCAAAATGCAGTTGAGGATGTAGCATGTATTTCGAAGCAGAGCTGAAAGGCAAAAAATATCAAGTCGACGTCGTCGAGTCCTCGAAAATGTGGAAGATCTCTTTGCAAGAAGAAGGCGGCGATTGGATTCATTACGAGCTATCCAAAGACGATTACAAACGCTCGGAAAGCTATTTCAGCTTTCTGTTCAAGGGCGTTTCTTATCTGGTCGACGTCGTGGGAAAAGACACCGAGTACACGGTTTTCACCCGCAACTCGTTCCGCACCGTTAAAATTTTCAATGACGAAATGCTTTTGCATGAATCATTGAAGGCTGGTGGCGGATTGGGAGCTGATAAGGAACTGAAATCCGGAATGCCTGGAAAGGTCATCGAGATCTTCGTGAAGGAAGGCGAAATCGTGAAAGCGAATAAGCCTTTGCTGATCATGGAGGCGATGAAGATGGAAAACGAAATGCGCGCAACTGCGGATGTCAAAGTGAAGCAGATCTGTGTGAAGCAGGGTGATTCGGTAGAGGCTGGGGCTGTGCTGATTAAATTCGAGAATCCCTAGTCCCTAATCGTTTGTTTTTTCACTTCCATTTGGCAGCGCTCAGATTATTGGACGCTAATTAACGTCAGATAAAATGAGCGGGAAATGGGCTCTTCCTGCGAAGACCAATATAGTGATCACCTGACCATTATATTGGTCTCGGGCAAAGAGTACCATCAGCTGATCACGGTCTTATCTTACTGAGGCGCCCCAAGCTGAATCCACTTAAACAAGAGCTCCTGAATATCCGCTCTCAGAGGTCCGCTTGGCGGCATATTTCCATCTCTGACTTCCACCTCGATTGAACTCAACTGCCGAACAACGGTGTCGTAATTCCGAAAGCCCGAGTGGCAACGAACGCAGTTATTGAAAACTTGCGAGCTCATGACCTGGAAATTGGGGCCGGCTGGTAGAGGCGGCGTTGGCTGGGGATTACTGCCATTGTCGCCAGGACCAGAGCCTTCTTTTCCATTTTCACCAGGATCTGGGGTAGGGGCTGGTGCATCCGGTGAAGCCGTGGGGTCGCCACTGGGCTTTCCAAAGGGATTCGAGTTACAGGCAGTTAATGCCAGGACCAATGTTAAAATGGTGATTTTCAAAGCTTTCATTTAAACCTCCCGATACCCATGCTGCGGGTATAAACCCCTTATTGCATTGCGCCGCTGATTTGTGCTATATACAAAACTGCATATGAAGCATTCCGAACTAGAATACCTCAAGGAATTCCCCCTTTTTCGAGATGAAGCCTGGCAATTCGCAATTGTAGCGAAGGAAAAGAACATTTCTAAGGCCGCGGAATTTATCGGAATAACGCAGCCGCAGCTGTCGAAAGCCATGTCGGCGCTGGAGACACGGCTAGGCGAAACTTTATTGATCCGCCGGTCGCGCGGTGTGGATCTGACCACGGCCGGAGAAGCATTGCTGGCGCAGATTCAAAGTATTTCACATTTTTTCAGTGATGCCAGCGAATCCGAAGGCCGCTTTCAGCGAGCCCGCATTGGTTTTCACCACTCGGTCGCAATGCAGGTTTATCCGAAGGTGATTCATCATATGCATCTAAAGGACGCCAAGCTGAAGATTGAAACGCAGTTTGGAACCAGTCTGGAAATCACCAGATTGGTGGCCGATCTGCAGTTGGATTTTGGCTTCGTCATCAATCCACAGAAAAATCCCGATATCATTTCCCGAAAATTGAAGTCGGATACGGTTGGCGTTTTCGGTCGGCCAAAGACGACCACTTCGCGGGTTTTGTATTATCACCCTTCGATGATTTACATTCATCGCGTCCTGAAAAAATTTGATCATGTGGCGACGATCCCTTTGGAAGATTACGAAGTCATTGCCGAGACCGTGCGTTCACAGCCAGATGCCTTAGGTGTCCTTCCTCAGGTCGTTGCGGACCGCTATGATTTGGAGCTGACAAAAGAAGGAAAGCTGTTCTTGGTGGATCTGGCGCTGATTGCACACCGAGACCGCATCAAGCTCCCCAGCTTGAAAAAGGCGTTTCAGGAAATGCAGGATATTTTCAACCGATAGGTTATTGGTTCATCTCGCGGGCTTTCTTCTTTTCGAAGAAATACACCAGCCAAACGCCGACTTCATACAGTGCAACCAATGGGATCAGCATCATGATCATGCTCAGCAAATCCGGCGGCGTAATCACCGCAGCCACAACTGACAAGACGACTACTGCATAACGGCGCTTGTCTCGCAGAAAGCGCGAACTCACCAAGCCGACCATTCCCAGAATTGTGATAATCAGCGGAAGCTCGAACGAAACCCCGAACATTAGGCTGGTCGTTGTGAAGAATGACAGGTACTGATCAATCGTAATCATCGGTTTGTCGACGTCTCCGCCATAACTCATCAAAAAATGGAAGGCGGCTGGAAAAACGGCAAAGTACGCAAACAGAACACCAACGATAAACAAAACTGTTCCGAAGAACATAAACGCCAGTGAATATTTTTTCTCACGCGAATACAATCCCGGTGCTACAAATTTCCAAACTTGGTACAGCCAAAACGGGCACGATAAAACCATGCCGCCAAAGAAAGCCAGCTTCAAATGCGCGATGAATTTATCCGCAGGTCCAGTGAAAATCAGACCACCAGTTGGCAGATACTTGGCAATCGGCGCACGGATCAGGTCAAACATCTGCTCGGTGTAATTATAGCAAAGAATCATTCCGGCGACGATGCCGTAGGCGGCGCGGGTCAGACGAACACGAAGTTCACTTAAGTGGTCGATCAGAGACTGAGTGCGCTGCTCTTGAATTTCGTCTTGGGTTGGCTGGTGATCAACTTTCATTACTTCTTATCGACTTTCGGAGGAGCGGGATTCTGCGTCTGCGTATTCATCGCTTGGTTGTGTGCGGACTCGTGCTGTTTCTTTTGTTCCGCATCGCTGCGCATGTCGAAAATTTTCTGCTGGTCGATTCGGACTTGATCCTTCAGTTCGTCTGTCAGTGAATTTGTGGTGCGACGAAGATCGTTTAGAAATCGCCCCAGCGTACGAGCCACTTCGGGTAATTGCTTGGGCCCGATCAAAATCAGAGCCAAAGCCGCGATCATCGCCATTTCCGAAATACCTAAATTGAACATGCTTGTATTAATCCTGTCGCGCCAGCTTAGCCTGGTCCGGAGACAGAGTCAAAACGCCCATTTCAATGAGCTTCTCTTTCGCCAGTTCAGAACCAGTTCTCATATAGCGGTCGTAAAGACG
Source organism: uncultured Bdellovibrio sp. (assembly GCA_966211485.1). Taxonomy (GTDB): domain Bacteria; phylum Bdellovibrionota; class Bdellovibrionia; order Bdellovibrionales; family Bdellovibrionaceae; genus 21-14-0-10-47-8. The sequence goes on along the minus strand of CBIHPB010000206.1, from coordinate 73 downwards.
CAGCAGCCCCTGATCTGTGTGAACCGAGGATTTCTGACTGATATAAGTCAAAACATCGACGAACTCGACAAAG
>CBIHPB010000205.1:0-6643 GCA_966211485.1 uncultured Bdellovibrio sp. | reverse complement strand
GTGCTGGTACGAACACCGGTCTTAGCATGACCATTAATTTTTCCGACGCCAACGGCGTCTCCAGATCTGCAACATTTACTCCCTCTATCGGTGGCACGCCGGCAGTTCCTTTGTTTTTCAATAAAGATTTGGGTCCTTGTGCCAGCAGTGGAAATTATCAGGACGGTAATCTGACTGATGAATCCTGTGCAATTATGGCAGTTCTTGATTTTCAGGGGATTGATCCGAATCCAGCACTTGGCCCACCACCAGCCGGTCCTCCCTACATCTGGCGAGCAGCTTATCACATCGAGATCAATCCTCTGACAAATGTGAATGTCGGTACATTCGGATCACAAGGAATTCCGGATCCTGTCGCCAGTCCAAATGACTATAAGTTCCCAATGCCTGACTTGGTTGGAAAAACAACGGATCAACGAAGTTGTGACCCGGCAACTTCTGCTGCCGTCATGGGTGTGAATAAGTTTTCTGGAGAAGTCACGTGCCTTTTAAAACCGGATCCGGCAGATCAGTGTCCTCCGGATAGATTTCCGACGGGCTTCACAGTTATTGGCAATCAAATGGTTCTGAACTGTTCGCCAACCGCTGGCGGTGGCGTAGTTGCTAGAACATTCACCTGTCCGGCAGATTATGCGTTGAACACACTTCCGAATACCGGCGCGTTCGACCCCCGAACTCCAACCGGCACAATACCTCAGTGTGTTTGGACTGCACAGGCGACAGAGCCCGCGCGAACTCCTCCGAATGCTTTGTCAATCAGCGCACAACTTTGCGCCCGCCCCCCATCAGGCGTCGCTTATACACATGGAAATCCGTGCGCCTTGGTTCAAACTCAGACAAACGGAACTTGCTGCACAATTCCGGGCTGTACGACTATTGGAGTCCTTAACTATGCACCGACAGTTCCGCCGACAACTAGCTTCAACTATCCGCAAACCGACACGGTCAATTGTTCTGTTACTAACAATGCGCAACCTCGAAATGCTGCCTGTGTCAGCCCCTGCCCAATTGAGACTTTGCCGACATGGACGGCCGTTGTGACGGTTGGAACACCAACTTGTACTTTGACTAAACCGGTAAACCAAAATGCAACAGCAACTCCGCCATAATTCACGTCTATCAAATAGCCGGGGATCAATACTTCTCAATGCGATTGTAACCACAATTGTAATTGCCATTATCAGCGGTGCTCTCCTGCAACAAAGCTTAACAACTTTGAAAACTCTCAGACTCCCTCGGGTCAAAGCTGTCATGTCTGGAGTTGAAGGGGCACTTCGACATACATTGTTGCAGCCGACGACCTATCAGGGCTGTGACTCTGCCGTTGGAATCGCAGCCTCTTGTGCAATTGATCCCACCTTGATCACTCGACTGAGGGTGATTGTTCCAGGCTGTGCTCCCGGACCATGCGGAGTTCGGATTGATCCCGTTGGGGGCGTCAATGGCTTTGATGGTGCAGCCAAAACATATACCGGTACTATTGTTTATGAAGGCACCGAAATTCCCGTCAAGAATCGAACCATTACTGTGAATATTCCAGAGGAAATCCTAGTTTCTTCGACGACTCTGGTTTGTCCGGCGGCGGCACCAATTTTTGCCGGTTTTGATGGAAATGGGGTGCTTGTTTGCAGAACTATCAATACCACTTGCGGACCTGGAACTTTCCTAGCGGGATTTGATACCATGTCTTTGCAGCCAAATTGCCAACCGCTACCAGTCAACAATCTGTCTTGCGCTGGCGGCAACAATGACTATTTCAGTGGAATTACATGGGCGGCAGGCGCCTTCACGGCGGGCTGCACAGCTCGACCGCTGCCTGGCACTCAGTGGCCATTCTAATCAGGGCTTCCAGAGAACTCTTTGATTAAATAGGACTGAAATATTTTCGCCTGTTAGGGGCGGTTTAGGGTGGTCATTGAAGCTGGATGTTTTCAGCCAAAGATCATTTTGAATCTCTTCAAACTTTCCGGTTTTCTTCAGCTCTTCCAGCAATTGTGGAACAAAATTTTGAATCCGCGTCGAATTGAACAAAATGTCTGGAGGATTTTTCAACAGTGTTTGGACAGCGATCGCATTGCCGACTTCATCACCGTAGCCAACATACAAGGGAATCTGTGCTGTTCGTGGTAACAGTCCCATCGAATCAAATATTCTGATTCTTCGACCAACCCCAAAACGTTCCAATTCGCCAATCAGCTGGTAGCTTGAAAATCCATTTTGCTGTTGGTCCACTTCGATCATCTGATATCCAAAAAAAATAATCGCCAGTGTTATCACAGCCACTCTAGCCCGAGGCTCGGTCTTTCCAAAAAATTTCTGCAGAACAAGGATGCTGGGTAGAATGAAGAGGGGAAGCATCGCTGCCCAGAAAAATAAAGTTTTTGCTGGATAAAAGATGAAGCTGATCAATAAGAAAGCTTGCATCAAGGTGAAGCCCAACTTTTTTCGCTGGCTCCATCCATTTTTTGGAACCCACGGAATAAGAAAGACCGGAGTCAAAACCAGAGTCCAAATAACCGGTGAGGCCATAATTGAATTGAAAACCAAAATCCAACTCATATTAAAATCAATCCAACTTTCGAATGAAGAAAGGGACCAAGTTTCAGAAAAGTGTCTCCACGCCACTGCGATCGCCTGGTGAACGGCATCAGAAGTCTGGTAGACCGTCCCCAGAATCGCCATCAGCCCCAGCAAAGTCCCCACAAACACTGGCAATCGCTTTTTCTCGATCTTTAAATCTCCACCCACTAGCAGAAACAAAAGAATCGGGAAATTCCAGATGATGGACTTTGGAGTGCAAAAACTAGAAATCAAAAAGCATAAGAAAATCAGGGCCGTCTTTCGAAATCCGGGCGCTATGGTTTTCCCCAAAGCCCAGTAAAGACCGCAAAGCGAAAACGTCATCCCCAGCAGATCGGCGCGAATGCGAAAACATTCGGTTATCCAGGTCGGATTGATCATCAGAAAGAACAACCCAGCCCAAGCAATCTCTTTTGACTCTGTCAGGCGTTCGAAAACTTTAAAGCACAAATAGGTCAGCACAAGCCCATTCAATGTGAACATCACCTTGGCCGCGATCAGCGTCTGAAGGTCTCCCAGCGGCAGGAGGTAAATCAGCTTCAACAAAAAATAAAAGACGGGCTTGTTATAAGCTGAGAACTGCTGCGATTCTGGATGCCCCAAGTACTGTGCAAGATTGACGGACCAGATCTCGGAATCGACAGTGTAGGATAGAACGCCGAAGATCGCCATATGAATCAGCGCCAAGATTGAAAATGTCTTTATCGTGCGTGTCTCGAGACTTTGAATCCGGTCCATTCAGCTTAAGCTTAAGGACAAAGCCGTTGGCTCGCAATGAAATCTCCAACGGCTCTACCTGAAATAACGTCGTAAACCTTGGGCTTAGCTCTGACCCGCGATTGAGACTCCGGAAAACAGCATGTCCGGTGCCATCACCGAGCCGCCTTCTTGGCTGGTGCGCTTGCTCATGGTTTCCAGTTGGTTGAACAGGCCAATCACGTTGCCGCTGACGACCATTTGGTGCAGAGGCTTCACTCGTTCGCCGTTACGGTACAAAAATCCATAGGCCGGCAAAGAGAAATCCAACGTCGTCGGCTTCATTCCCGAATGAAGGGCATCCACCGCCGTGATCAGGATCACTTCGCCTGATGACTTTAGCATATCTTCGACCGAAGCCGTACCCGCTGTGATCACCGTGTTCGAAGAAGAAACTCCCATTTCTCCACCTTCACGAGAAGCATGGGCTGTATGAGGTAGGCCCATCTTTTCTGCAAGGTGCGAGTTGGTCATGTAGGATTTCAAAACTCCGTTTTCAATCAGAACTGTGGTCTGTGAGGCAGCTCCCTCTGAGTCGAACGGACGAGCCCCGCCCATTTCCACTCGGAAAGGATCGTCCGTCATCGTAACTTGCGATGACAGAATCTTTTGTCCCATCTTGTCTTTAAAGAGTGACGTGCCTTCGTCCAAATTTTTTGCCGACAAATGTCGATTCAAAAATCCGATCAACTGCGAAACAACCTCGTTGTGAAAAACGACGTGGTAGGTTCCAGACTTCGGTTGGCTTGCGCCCAACAAGTCCACGGCTCGTCGAGCAGACTCTTTCGCAATTTTTTCCGTATTGAACTGCTGCGGTTTGCGTACAAAGCTTGAGAAGCCACCACTTTTGGTTTCTTCACCCAGCTTGGCCAACGAGTAGGTGTAAGCAAATATTCCCGCTGAATCCGAAGAAACGTTCAATCCCTGCGAATTCATCAAATGTCGATGGCTTTTCGATTCGCTGTATCGGCTGTAAGGAACATTTTGAACTTTCGAATCATAGGCCAAAGCAATCGCTTCCAAGCTTTTGGCGATTTTCAATTTTTCTTCAATCGAAACTTTTTCGATCTCAGGACTGACAAGATTCATTTCCGGAGGCTTTCCTTTGGGCTTGAAAAGCTTCTGTTCCGATTTGTCAGCCTTTGCCTCTTTGTTCAGGTCCTTCGCCGATCGCAAGGCTTCTTTGTAACTGTCACGCAAAGAATCCAAAGAAATTTTCTCGGTTGTGGAAAAACCTGCTCCTTTTCCGTAAAGCACCCTCACGCCAGCCGCAAGAGACTGATCAAAGGAATATTTGCTCAGCTCGCCCTTGTCATAGTTCACCGCAAAGCTTTCCGAATCCGAAAGCACCAATTCAATCTCAGCACCGTCTGATTTGGCCTCTTTTTCTAATAAGCGAAATAGGTCTTGTGCATTTTCAATCATGAGGCCCGACCTCCTACAAGAATTTTAGAAACAAGCACTGGCGGCTGACCCACAGCTGCCGGAATCGATCCGCTGATTGATCCGCACATTCCGGCGGACAATTGCAGATCGCTGCCGACTTTCGTAATCAGACCCAGAGTTTTAATACCCTGTCCAATCAGGCTTGCACCTTTCACAGCTCCCGCTATTCGGCCGTTCTTAATCAAATACGCTTCCCGAATCGCAAAGTTGTAATCGCCGGTTCCTGGATTCACCGAACCGCCACCCATGTCTTTCGCGTACAATCCGTGATCCACGTCTCGGATCATCGATTCGAGCGAATCTTTTCCCGGAGCAATAAATGTATTTCGCATGCGTGAAGTCGGAGCAAATTTATAGTTCTGTCGCCGACCACTGCCAGTCAGATTATAGCCGGTCTTTTTATTGCCGAGCTGATCGACCATGTAAGATTTCAAAATTCCATTTTCAATCAACGTGGTTTTCTTCGTTTGATGACCTTCATCATCAACCGACAAAGATCCCCAGCCGCCCGCAATCGTTCCATCATCAATCGCAGTGACACAATCGTGCGCGATCTTTTCGCCCAGCTTTCCGCAGAATACGGACGCATCTTTCGAAACAGATGTCGTTTCCAAACCATGACCGCAGGCCTCGTGGAAAATAACGCCACCGAATCCTTTGTCGATCACCACTGGCATCTCACCAGCCGGAGCAAAATCCGCTCGCAAGACCGTCAGGGCCGAATCCACCGTTTCTTTTGCCCATTGATCGACTGGAATGTGTTCGTAGAAAAGCGCATCAGTCACTGAGAACTGATTTGTATGAAAACTTTCTTTCAAACCGTTTTCTTCCACGAAAACTTCCATAAACGTTCGATAGTGAGTTCTCTGGTCTTCCACATGAAGACCGCGAGAGTTGGCAATTTGAACCTTCTGAACCTTTTCCAGCAAATACGGCTGAGTCTGAGTTACCAATGAACTGTACTTCCGAGCCGAGCGATCCATGTTTTTAAGAAACTGAAATTTTCGGTCACGATCAAAGTCCCAAGGCATTTTCATTTTTGTGGAAACTTCGTCGTAAGTCGTCACTGGATCTTCGATCTCAAATGCTGGGGCCTTGCGCATTTGGCTTGCCTTCGCCTGGGCCGCCATTCGGGCTGCCTTCATCAATCCACGCTCGGAGAGATCACTAGTCGTCATGTAGATTTCTTCCGTGCCAAAGTGCACGCGGATTCCAGCACCATACTGTCGTCCAATCGCCGCATCTTTCGGTACAGAATCCACCACGCTTAGTCGGCTGGAATAACTTTCTTCGGCAAAAATTTCGGCAAAATCAGCGCCTGTCGAGAGGGCTTCATTCAGTGCTTTATCAATTAAACTTTTCGCAATGATCATTTGAACCTCTTTGAGAGGTCCTAGAATATCGCGAATAGCAGTCGCGCCAAAGCAATCTTTCCTTATAGAGACAAAAAGCCTAATGCACAGGTCAATTGAAACAGATTTTAGGTCGGTATTTAAGTCGGCATTTAGGTCAGTATTTAATTTAGCCGAAAGAGTTTTTTGAACAGTGGCTTTTTCTGAACTTTGACAAAAGGCGGAGGTGTTTGGAAGTGATCCCAGTGACTAAATGCCGCTTCAAGGTTTGGATTTTCTGCCAAGAACTGATCAATGGCCTTTTGATACTCGTTCTTCTGCTCCCAATAGTGAGCAACGATGTCGACAACCGGCAACACAGTTGATCGTGTCTGAAGATAGAAAGACACCGCCAATTGCTCCATGACATGCTTTTGATAAAGGCCATAAGTCTGATCTGTCAGCTCAAGAATCAACGGTAGCAGAGATTTGTTTTTCTCAGAGATTCCGATAAAGCCCGCATTCCACAT
>CBIHPB010000204.1:0-6694 GCA_966211485.1 uncultured Bdellovibrio sp. | reverse complement strand
GGGCTATCACTTTCAAAATACGAAACGGATGCCGGCTGGATCTCGTGATTCCAACAGCTACCGCGCCAATTTGATGCAGTTGACTTCGCGTGAGCGTGCGAACTACCGCGCTGGTGTTGTCGAAGCGATTGCCGAGTCCGAAAAGGTTTTGGCCGATGTCAGTGCAACAAGAAAAGACAAGCAAGCCGCACTGAAATTTATGGTTCACTTTGTCGGTGACTTGCACCAGCCACTGCATACGGGTGAAGCTCGTTTGGTCGGAGGGAATCCGATTAAGCTGAACTGGATGGGAAATCAAACGAACCTTCATAAGGTTTGGGACTCGGAAATCATCGGTGAAAAAGTCAGCGAGATCCGTGGTTATACGAACTACCGTGATCCAAGCTGGACTTATGCGCAGTGGCTTTTGGATACTTATCGCAGTGATGCCAAAGCGCCACGTGCGGCCAGCAATGTTGCCGGCTGGTATCAGGAATCTTTGAATGCTCAGGCGCAGGCGTATGATCGTTCTTACATCAATAATCAGCGCGCTTATGAAGCCCAGGCTTCAAAGACCATCGATCAGCGCATCATGCTGGGTGGTCGTCGTTTGGGCGAAATGCTGAATCAATTGTTCAAAAAACAACCGGCGATTCGGGCTTCAACTTTTACCGCAGTTTCTGTGGGTGGAGTTCCAGATCAGCAGGTGATTTCATTTGCTGAAAAAATTGTCGGATCTTTGGGGAGATTGGTCAGTTTCAAGCCTCGCAGTTATAGCTACTAATTGGTAGTCGTCAGAGGACTTTTGGGGGAGCCGCGCTTTTTCAGGATGGGGAAGCGCGGCTTGTTTTTTTGGAGCGTGACTTTGTTCTGGGGATCGCTTGTAGTTTGAATTGTGAAAAGGAACTCTTCGAAGCTGAAATTCTACGGCTTACGAGAAGCCAAGCGGGATATTCCCCGCCGAAAATCAACCGACAATAAAACAGCCGGTGGCAAAGCACTGGTGATTGCAGGCTCCAAGGGCATGTGGGGTGCGGCTGTGCTTTGTGCAACAGCGGCTTCGCGCTGCGGGGCTGGGTATGTTTACTTGCGGACTGAGGGACACGGGTTTCCGGTTGTGAGGCATCCGGATTTTTTGCAGGCTGGGGCTCGGTCGCAGGTTGAGTTCGATGCTTGCGCGATGGGGCCGGGGCTTTCTTCGCAAGCAAAGATCACAGCGCAGATTCGGAAATGGATTCACGAGGGCAGGCTGGCGGTGGTGCTGGATGCGACGGCGCTTCGAGCTTTGGCTGTGATGAAACTTAAGGGAAAGTTGCCGGCGTCTTGGATTCTCACTCCGCATGAAGGTGAGCTTGCAGGTCTGATGGGAGTGAGTTCGAAAACAGTCCGTGCAAATCGATTGCACTGGGCGATGATGGTGCAAAAGAAATTTGGGTGTGTGATTTTGCTCAAGGGCCATCAGACATTGGTGGTGGATTCCGAAGGCGCTTATCAAATCAAATCCGGAAATGTCGCATTGGCGAAAGCTGGAACGGGCGATGTACTGACGGGGATGGTCCTGGCTTTTCGCTCACAGGGGTTAGATGCTTCGACGGCCGCTTGTCTTGCGGCCTATGTGCATGGGTCGATTGCGGATCGTTGGGTGAAGGACGGAAAGAGTGTACTCAGTCTGATGGCTTCGGATCTTGGTGAAAAGCTTCCCAAATTTTTATCTCAGTTGCGAGGCTAGATCCAGGATAAGTTATTTCTTGATCAGTCCAGATTTTTTCAGGACTGCATGAAAATTAATTGTCCATCCAATGCCAAAAGATTTTGGCGGGAAAAGATCGTCATCATCCGGATTCCACATCGTAGAATGCCAGTTTTTCAAATCCCAATTCATCGGCATGCCGAGAAAAGTTTTTTGTTCTTTTTCGGTATTTTTCGGATCGTTTTGGTTTTCCATAGGTCCAGATGTACTCTTGTTTCTGAAAAATCACAAATTCACGAGCACCGTTCTTATTCGATCCTATTTAGCATTAAGAGTTTGCAAATATTTGCGATGAATTCCGTGAACGCTCTTTTGTACTGGCCGTCTCTTTCGTTCGGCCGAATTTCACCGTTTGATGGAATGCGAGAATTGGTCCACGCTTGTTGACCAAAGCTTGTGCCGTGCTAGCCTTATCGAATGAAAACAATCATTCTTTCTTCACTTTTAATTTTTAGTTCTTTCTCAACCGTTCACGCAAAAGTCGATAAGGCCGCTTGTAAAGAAGACGCGGACTGTGTTTCTGCTATTTGCTGTCACAGCAACGGTCAGGCCGTAAATAAGAAATACGCCCCCGACTGCAGTGGCATCAGTTGCAATGGCGAATGCCAGGCACCTTTTGATTGCGGATGCAGTGAAATTCTTTGTCTCGAAAAGAAGTGCACGGTTCGAATCAAGGATTCGATGAAGAACGATCCACTTTGTTATTCACGGTAACGAAAAATGACCGGTCCCGGGACCGATCATTTTTGACAATCTGAACAGGGATGTTTCAATAGGTAGTGGTTGCCAAGCAATAGCGTCGGCCATTTCATATTCACTCTTCTCATCTATTCGAGAGCAACGTCGCATGCCAACTGGTGTTCTTTCCCCACAAAATTGATCGAAGACATGGCACCGACGTCATCGTAGAATGCATCAAGTTCAACATCTTTATTTTTAAAGTGTTCTGAAAAGTTGCGATCATTCATGCTTGGCACCTGTTGCCAAGCTGCTACAGGCTGAGATTTTTCATTGTTGGAATCCCAGTTGTAGTAAGCAAGTTCGATGTTGGCATATTCAATTTTCCAGTCTGTCCCGGCCCTTGTTCCAAAAAGATCGGCGCGAACGACGTAGCTGACGGGACGATCAAGAGTGTAGCAATCGATTTGACCGATTCGCTCTGCCGCAGTAGCAAAGACACTCCAGCTCAAAATAAGAATGATAAATACTTTCATAAATCTCCTCGCAAAAATTGGCTTGAACCATAACTCAGTCTTTTGTTGCGATCAACAATCCAGCGAAAAATGAACGGTCCCAAGACCGTTCATTTGAGTTCATCTGAACAAGAAAGTCTCAACTCTACATCGAGCGAACTTGCAGCGTCTTCTCGAAATACGGAGCGTCCTCGACTCCCACGCACTTCACTTGAAGCTGAATCGCTTTTTGCGGCGTCATGGTTGAAGCCTGCGAACGAATCATCAGGAAATTAAACTCGATCGACAGTGTGCCATCCAAGCGCATTGGATTTTCCCAGCCTTCGCCGGTGTAAGAGTGCATCGAGCTTGAAGTGACTTCATAAGTCTCGTAGCCGATTCGCTCTCTTGGGATGCGCATGATTTCTGACAGGTGCACGTCGCCCGATGCGAAGACAACTGGCGAAGGAATGTTCTTCAGTTGATTGATAAAGTTCACGAACTCTTTCGGGTGATTGCCTTCGAAAGTTTCTTTGTAGGACAGATCTTTGCCGTTAAAGCATTGATTGCCGTTTACAACCCAAGCAGGTCGGGCCTTGCTTGTGAGGCTGTTCAAAAGCCAAGTGTGCTGGCCTTGGCCCCAGTGACCGTATTCTTCTTGGGTGGTTTGATTTTTGTTGGGCTGACGGAAGGTGCGGTCGTCCATAAAATAGAAGCTTTGGCCGAAAGCGTGCAATGCACTTGAGACTCCGCCTGGGCCTTGCTCCCAAACGCCTGGGATGTCGGTGCCGCCGAAGACAGCGTGGAACAGTTTGAGGGCCGCTTCTTTCGAAACGAATTCGCGATCGCTGTCGTTGGTGCCAAAGTCATGGTCATCCCAAGTCGAGAAGACCGGCACCAGCTCGCGCCAGTGATACAGTGGAAGGCGCTTCAGCGTGTCCACATAGCGCTGCCATAGATCGGCTTCGGTTGCCTTCAATCGCTCAACAAACTCGAAAGAGTCGACGTAGACCGTGTCGCCGTTCAGGATCAAGAAATCAGGTTTTTCGTTTTTCAGGCGATCCCACATGGGCTCGATCACTTCGTTAAAGCGATAGTCATCGGCCATGCACGAGATCAAAGCGAAATTCGGAACCGCTTTGTGAATGTCCAAGGTGCGGAACAAGCGCTCGTCGACTTGGGTTTTGTTGTCCATTACACGCAGGCGATACTGCTCTTGCAGGCGCAGGCCGGTGATCTTGATTTTATCCACATTGTAAAAGCCCGGTCCTTTGACCGAGTCATACTTTTCCGGGGTGAGTTTGGTGCCGGCGGAATCATAAATTTCGTAAGTGTACTTTTTCAGACGTGGAGCCAAGATATTGAACAAAGCCGTGTCGTCCGAGGTTGGTCCTTGCAAAATCGACAGATAGCCCGGAGCGAATTCTTTGCTATTGGAAATTTCCAGGGCTTTTCGGCGGACGGTGACGTCGTTTGGTTGGGTGGCAGCCGAAAATTCTTTCGACCATTCGGCGGCGTTTGATATTTTTGCGTATCCCAGTGCCCAGATTGCAGGCAGTGTCGTTCCAATTGACTTCAGCAACGAACGTCGTGAAAAGCCCTTCATAGTATCCCCCCTCAGAGATGCTTCAAACGCTAGTAGGGTGATCTGGAAAATGCAAATTTGTCTTTCATCAGGATGCGGCTCACGGCAGCAATTTGCTGAAAGTTTGCGCTAACTGCTGACCTCCGAGATTTGCTGCACTAAGCTTTTCGATTCGTCTCAAAAATGAGGTCAAAAAAATGTCCGACAGCTTGCATCTTTGGCTTGAATACTTGCTTCGCTTCTCACACTTGGTGGCTGGAATTGCCTGGATCGGAAGCTCTTTTTATTTTATCTGGCTCGACAGCAGTTTCGAGCCGCCTCAAGTTCCGCGCAAAAATGTCGAAGGCGAACTGTTCATGGTTCACGGCGGATTTTATTACCAGGTCGAAAAAAAGAAAATCTATCCGGGCGAGCTTCCCAAAGTCCTGCACTGGTTTAAATGGGAAGCGACGCTGACTTGGCTGACCGGCTTTCTGCTTTTGATCGTGCTGTATTATTTAAAGGGCGCAAGTCTTCTGATCGGCCCCGCGGTTTCGCCATTGTCCCAAGGACAAGCGGTCCTGCTCAGTCTCGGCATTCTGATTTTCTCGTGGCTGATCTACGATCTGATCTGGAACGTCAAGTATGTTTCCTCGAAAACAGTTAGCACGGTTGTATCTGTCTTCTTTTTTCTTGGTCTGATCATTCTCAACACCCGCATCTTCAGCGGCCGTGGAGCCTTTATCCAAACGGGTGCGATCTTCGGAAGTATGATGCTTTTAAATGTGTGGGTTCGCATCTTGCCAGGCCAACGCAAGATGATCCGCGAAGCTGAAGCTGGGCAAGTTCCTGATTATTCTGTCAGTCTGAAAGCGAAGACAAGATCGGTGCACAACACCTATTTTATCTTTCCAGTTTTGTTCATCATGCTCAGCAATCACTATCCATCGATCTACAATCATGCCCACAATTGGCTGCTGCTGCTGATGTTGGGTATTTCCGGTGCATTGGTTCGTCATGCGATGGTCACCAAGGAGCCGAAACAGCGATGGACCTTGATGCCAGCGGCCCTGGGGCTTTTGGGTTTGGTGTTTATGACTCGCGCACCTTCGGTCGAGATTCCAGAAGGCGGGACCGTGGTCAGCTACGAACAGATTCAACCCATCATTCAAGCTCGATGCCTGGCTTGCCATAGCTCGAATCCGACGGACGATGTATTTAAAGTGGCACCGAAAGGTTTGATCCTTGAAACTCCACAGCAGGTCAATCAATCGCGAGATCTGATTTACCAACAAGTGGTTGTCGGTCGCACAATGCCGCTGGCGAACAAGACCCAAATGACCGATGACGAGCGCAACCTCATCGCCAATTGGATCAATCGCAAATAATTAAGTTCCCTCGACGGAGATTCGGTTGATTCCTCCGTCGGGATAAGTGCGAATCAAAAGCTCTTCAAATTTGTCCGAGCTTTGAATTTCAAACCGCTTCTGATTTCCAGCAAAAGCTTTCACTGGGGTTTTGGCGATAAGCTCGACCCAGTCGTTGCCTTTTTTTCCTGAAATGCTGACCGCGGCTGGATTGTTATTCACAAAATACTGAAAATCCATTGTGAGTCTTGAGATTTTGAGAGGTCTTGCAAGCTTCAGGACCACTTCTTCAAAATGCCCAGGCTTGCGGCTGCGAGCGCTTTCAAGACCATCAAACATATGAATCGCCGGGAAGGGCGAGATCACCTGCGAGGCCGGGCTATAGTGTTCGTTGCTGGCACGAAGAATCTTCGCTCCAAAGGCTGCACTGGCCTCGTCGGCCTGTGGCGTGCGCTTGCGATTTCGGTCTGCTTCCGAATCATTGACGGCGAACGGAATTGTCAGTGGCTTTTTCGATTTTGGAATGGGCTCGGTGAAACGGGTGCTTTGGGCTTTTGCCTGTGGGAGGAAATCCTTCTTCGCGTCCGCTGGAAGATCGGTATACAGTCCCACTCGGCTGAGGCCGCCGTCTGGGTACATTTCAATTTGTATATTTTGAAACGCAGACGTTGGCTTTTCCAAATCGATCTTGACCCATGCATGTCCGGCCATCGGTGTTTTTGGAAGAATTTCGGTCCAAATTCCGGGTTGGGACTCGCCAAGGATCCGGACGAACTCGGCCTGGTTTCCATCGTGGAACATGGTTGAAAGACTGACGTACCGAATGCTGGCCGCCGTCGGCAGTCGCAGATCCAGGGTTTCG
>CBIHPB010000203.1:0-6709 GCA_966211485.1 uncultured Bdellovibrio sp. | reverse complement strand
CTTTGCCAAGAAGAGACTGTTTTCCCGGCGGGCCTGTTCGAGGAGCTCTTTCAATTGGCGGTAATCCAAATGCGAGAACAAGTCCAATTTCAACAGTTCCTTCACCAACACCAAATCTTGGCTGGCCAGAACTCGTTGAGGGTCCATCGAGATTTTCTGTAAAAGGCTTGGGTCTTGCTCGAATCTTCTGGCTAGAAAGTCCATGAATGGCTTGAGTTCGTTTGCACCACGCTTTTTCCGAGTCAGACTGAAAAGCAAAACCTCGAAATCTTTTTTGCCGAACTCTCGTTTTCCGGATTCAAAAATTTGTGAGAGCAGATCTGGTCTCTCCCAAATCACACTTGAATACATTAGACGGCGAAGTTCAACAGGACTGGTCTCCTTTGCCAAGGCCTTGGTTGTCATTTTTTCGAGGAAGGCCTGTCGCTCTTCCGGCAAAACTGGACTCTTTGGATTCAATTGGTGCTTCACCAGCTCCAGCTGGAGTTTCGAACTGATATTTGGATCCATGGCGGCCAGCTCGCGCAATATCGACCAATCACGCCTCGCCCAGGCCTCGTGTTCAATCCACTCAAGGACCTCTGGCCGCTCCTCGACCCGATAGTGGGCACTCGGCGTGCGAGCAAGGCTTAAAATCATTTTTTGGAGTTCCGGGATTTCGCTCTTCGAGAAGATCTTGGTGATTTCCTCAACCGAAATTTCATCGAGGCCATAACGCCGCTGACTTGTGAAGGCCTCAAGAAAGGCCTCGGATTTCACCCGAAATGGATCCGAAGGCTTCAGGCTGTCCAAGAGGTCATCACGATGAAGAAGATCTCGGTATTTTTTCGAGCTCAGAATCGAGATTCGAAATTTTTCAGCATCACTTTCCTTCATGATTCGAACCGCTTGGAGGAAAACCGTTCGGCGTCTGCGTTTGGCGGCTTCGTATTTGAGGTCGCTCTTCAAAATTTCAGATTTCAGCTCGTAAAGAGCCGGATTTTCTTTGTCGGCCAGCCAGCCATCGACCACATCGCGGAAATTCGGATCTTCCAGGCGCAATCTCTCGAGGGATTCATTGATGTGATAGTAGCGGATCTTATCTTCACTGGATCCGTTTTTAAGATCGTAAACTTCCTGCAGGAGACCTTCCATTTGAACAGGTGGAAGCTCTTTCCATTGCGGGGCGGATTTCAGTTCAAAGCGGGCTCCAGCCGCCGACCAAGGGCGCACGATTTGCGAAGCAAGACCGTCATAAGCTCTCGAGTATTGATTGTGAAAGTCGTAGTCATTCGCATGGGGCTGAAAACCAGTCACCTCATCAGCTTGCACAGGCACCAGCCTTCGCACCAGACTTGCAGTCAGCCCCGAATTGGACAGACCACTGTGCGTGTCTCCCAAATTCTTCGGCAGAATCAACTGGTAACCTTCCACCGCCAGCGATTGGCGGATGCCTTCGATCATCGGTGCGACCCATTGATCCGGAATATTCTGAACCTTGTCGATGAAGGCCGCCTGAATCTTTTTGCCACCCACTTCGCCTTCGCCCAGCACCAGCGTGATATGCCCATCCGAAAAACCATGTCCGTTGGTCAAAGTGAAGTATTGGTAATTGGGATCCAAGGCTTTATCAAAATAAGTTCGCGACGAGCAGTCTTTTCCAAGACAAGAACGGAAAGGCGCCTCCAGTATGGAAAGCTGGCGGATCGTCATGACCTCTATTTCGGATGTGTCGTTGGAGGCCGCGATCGCCTGATCGAGAAGCTGGCGGTAGTCTTTAAGAAATTCCTTTTTCGGAACACCCGTCGGCAGAACCACACCGAAACTTTTCAGTACCTGAGGAAAATGATCCTGATAGCCCAATTGCTCGGCCAATTCCTCTCGCCTTTGCAGCGCCTGCTGAAAAGTCCCCGAGAAAACAGCGCCGTCTGGATTTTTCAGGCCTTCTTGCAAGCCGGGTTCAAGGAATCCGGACGAGTGAATCAGATCCACAATCGCCTGCGAAACAAACTTGGTATTTTTTCTTTCCTGAGTCAGTCGCTCGTGAATTTTTCTTAGCACCCGGTAGGCCAAAAGAATTTTGTGATTTGTGGAAGACTTGGGGCTAGCCAAAGATTCTTGCTCTTCGACGCTCATAAATTTTCGCAGCTGAGCTTCAAATTCTCCTGAATCTTCGGCTTGCATCAGCTTTTTCCAAAAACCTTTGTTGGCTTGAACTTGGAAAAGATTTTGGGAACTTCGAATGGCTGCACCGGAAAGACTTTGCACGAATTGTTTCAACTCAGGAGTGACATCGAACTTTTGCGGGCTCAACTGCACCTGAACGCTTTTCAAGGGACGCTTTTGCAGTTCGGGATACTGGGCGAACCGCGTGGCCAAGGTTTGGTCCGCATCTTTTGGAAGCCCCGTCGTCGGATCGCCAAGACTGAGAAGCCGGTAAAGCTTGAAGGCCGCTTGGTGCCCTTTATCTTCTAGGTTTGAGATCGCCCCATGCGCAAAGCTTTGCACGGTCTCCAGCAGGCCACGAGGTTTGGGCCGCGAAGGCCTCGAAACCTCAAGCTGCGCCGAATGGCAGACCGGCGCCGCCATTGGAACTGCGGCCTGCGACTGTCGAACAGATAGACAGGTGACGGCCCACAGAGCCGCAAGGGTCAGTCGAAAGAAATAGGTCCGCAAACGAACAGGCATCGCGCCGAAAAGTACAAAAGACGGGCCATCAGGCGCTATTCGGAGCCAATCCGAGGAGCCGAATTCGGCTCGCTCAAGTCAGATCTGTTTGAGTTCTATCGCTGTTCGCAGCGAAGGCGATAGACCGGCGAATCTTTGCCTTCGCTCGTGTACAAGATCGCGTCTTGACCTTTCAGATAGGCCATCGATTCTTGTGAATTCAACTTTTCGATTGGTAGGACCGTATAGTCGCTCGACAAGACTTTGGGGCTCATGCCTTTTGAAAGATCGAAATCAAATTCCAAAATGCTCGAGTAAGTCAAAAGCGCAAAGCGATTTCCAGAAGGCGCGATGTCCAGTGCGGTCACCAAAGACATTTGACTGACATCACCCAGCAGACTGGCGACATCCAAGGTTCCCACATCGTGCATTGTTTTTGCCGATGATAGATCTTCCCACATTTCATTTTGCGGCAGCCGAAAAACTTTTGCGGGCTCGGTCTTTTTATCGGTTTTGTTGTAGTCCTTCGTCACGACCAAAAGATCGCCATTCGGATGGATGGCCATCGCTTCGACATCATGATGGATTTGATCTGGATACTTGATTTTAATCGTGGCAAAAATTTCGGCCTGCCCGCCATAGGTTTGCTTCTCTTTGATCGCAATGATGGTCGCCGTGGCCCGCACATGGTAATTGTCACCAATGTCGGCAATAAAAAGACAGGTTTCATTTCCGCATGGGCCCAGACTCATATCTTCCGTATCCAAAGGACGAAAACCCGAAATTGAAACTTTCTCGATCAGCTTTCCACTGGGATCGGTGACAAAGAACTGACCCTTACTGCCCGAGTCATTGATATGATAAACATGATCTGGATAAGCACTGGAAACAGCCATGCCACTGGCTTCGGTAATTTTCGCCTCAAGAATTCCCATGTTTTCAGGTGCGGACCATCGCTGGCAAAGACTTGCAAATGCTGTCGACGCCCAAACCGTCAATACCAATGCACTTCCCAAAACACTTCCGAGTCTACTTCCTCGACCGACCTTTGAATATTTCATTCCAAGCCTCCCGCTTGCCTGATCAACCTCAGCTTGAAGAGTGGCTGGTCCGCCGTCAAGAAATTCAACAAAGCTGTTTGGTCAGAATTGGGTCAGCGACGGACGCAATATCGGACAAAAGGCCTCGACCTAGGATGGAACTTTTCAGCCCTGTTTCGACCACGCAGGCCAGCGCGACAGCGATGATCTGTCTCATTCTGAGAATTCCCCTGCCAATCCGCCGATTCCCCTCCCGAAATCCTACGGTTCAGTCCCGAAAATACCGATCTTTAGAGAGGAGACCTCGGCCCTCAAGTGCCGAGTTTCAAAAGGATTTATGCAAAAGTGGAAGTTCGGTTTTTTGCAAGCTTTGATGGTTGGCGTGGCCTTCGCCAATCCGGCTTCCAATTTGAAACTGACCGATCTTCCAACCTTGGACAATCTCACCACTTTCGTGCGCACGCAAAATCCCGATGCTCCAGGTTCGCGCTATAAAGGCACCAAGTCCGTTGTTGAAGCCAATATCCACGATTCGCTGATGGAAGATCCCACTCAATTCTGCGAAGATCTCTCAGACATGGCGGTCGATTACATTTTGAATAGCGGCGATGGCGTCGCCATTTTGAAGCGTGCCGATGCCGTCATGACATCTGCAGTGCAAGATCTGGCAGATAAGGCCAATCAGGATTTGCAGTACAAAGACAGCAAATTCAAACCACAGGCCATGGCGAAGATCGACAAGATCCGCATCATCGAAAAAAAGCGCGACGAGCTGGCCGTGATGGTTTTCAAACGAGTCAACAACGACAACTTCAATTCCGTTTTTGATTACTTGATCCAAGCTCACTTCCGCCGAGCCGACGGCCTCAATCAAGGCCAGACAATTCCAAAAGATGTGAAGGACCTCCTGTACGGCCGCAACAATCCCAATCAGGGTACATTCCAGTCTCTGAAAAAGATGACAGTCGACGTGCTGTCGTCAGCCGACACAGGTCCATTGCAAAACATCCGACGCATGAAAATTCAGGGTGCCGCCCAGTTGGTGCCTGCGTTTAAGCCCACGCTCCACGCATGGGAAGTCGAAGCCTACTACTTCCGCCGCAGCAACAACCGCGTGCCAAGTTCAGCTCCGAAAAAATAAATCTAAGCCTTTTTCTTCAGTCGTTTGCGAATTCGCCCCAGCAAAGAATTAAAGACGTGGTGGAACTCTTCGGTCTCCAGCAGATAACTGATGACTCCATAACCAATCGCCGCAAAGCCGATCGTGAACCCAACCGCAAGCAAGCGTGGGATAAACACCCCAAGACCGAAATTCATCAGCACGGCGTCCATATATGGATACAACTGGCAAATCCCCGCCAGCACAAATCCGGCGATCAGGAACTTCATAACGCTGACCAAGATCTTCCCGATCCCCAAGCGGCCAATAAATTTCGAATAAAACAAAATCAAACACAGCAAATTCAAACCCGCCGTCATACAGGTCGAGCCTACAAGACCGCGAATTCCCCAGTACTGCATCCAAATCGGCGCGACCAAGATATGCACGACCAAACAACAAGCCGACACAACCGCCGGGAACCACGTGTTCTTCACCGCATAGTAAGAAGGCACCAACACCCGCACCGAGCTCGAAAGAATCAACGTGAACGAGTAAATCTCAAGAACCGATGCTGTGACCAAAGTGTCTTCTGGTAAAAACTGACCACGCTCGAACAACAGCTGCACAATCGGAGTCGACAAAAAGAACAGTCCCAAAGCCGCCGGCACCGCCACAAACAAATTCAGTCGCAGGTAATAGTTCGCGGTCTCTGTCGTCTTTTCTTTTTCACCCTTGGCCCACAAAGATGCCAAGGTCGGCAGCAAGGCCGTCCCCAAAGACACCGACACCAGCGACAGCGGAAGCTCCAGCAGTCGATCCGCTAGATATATGGCGGTGTTCGCTTTCTTCCCTAGCGAGGACGTGAAGTTGGTGTTGACGATGGTCATAATCTGCAAAAGACCCATCCCCAACATCCCCGGAATCATATTGAGCCAAACTTTCGAGATGTCTTTGGTAAATCCGTTCCACTGAATCTTCGGGAAGAATCCGCTCTTCATCAAAGCCGGAAACAAGATCCCCGTCTGAAGCAGTCCCCCGGCCAAAACCCCCCAGGCCAAGGCCTCGCCCTGATGGGACTGCCACTCACCGGGCCAGAAATTGGAAAGGATCATGGCGATATTAAAGAAGGTTGGAGCCATCGCCGGTAGCGCATACTGCCCCAGGGCGTTCAAGATCCCCATAAAGAAGGCGTAGGTGCTCATCAGGAAAATAAACCCAAACATGATCTGGGTCATATAAACCGTGAGCTCGAACTTGCCCGGAATCGAATTGAAGTGGTCCTCGACGATCAGACGAACGATGGGTTCGGCAAACACGATCCCCAGGGCGGTCAAAGCTCCTAGGAAAATTAAAAGCATGGTGTAAAAGCCGTTCACCAGATTGCGGCTGCGGGCCCCCGTCTCGTCGGCGACTTGGGCATCGACGAAAACCGGGATAAAGCTGACAGACAGCGAACCCTCGCCCAGAAGCCGGCGGAACATATTGGGGATCCGGAAAGCCACAACCCAGGCGTCAGTCACGGTGCTATTAAAAAGGGCGGTAAAGACCTGATCTCGAATTAAACCCAGCACCCGGCTTGTCATGGTGCCGAAAGCCATGGATAAAGCCTGAAGGACCACCCGATCCCCTGGTTTTTTCGCTATTTGAGGTTCTTTTTCGGGGGTTCCGTGACCTGCGGGGTCTTTTTTGGGGGGATTCATTTTTTGATGGGTCCTGTTGCAATGACTGAGGTGCCGTGTTATCACCATCTCTCTTAAAAAAAGACTACTCGTGGAGGTTGTCCCTTGGCAAATCATAAGTCGGCAGAAAAAAGAGCTCGTCAGGCCCTGAAGCGTAAGGCTCGTAACTCAATGAACAAAGCTGCCGTTAAAACTTTCGAAAAGAACTTGGTTAAAGCAATCGAATCAAAGTCTAAAGACGT
>CBIHPB010000202.1:0-6712 GCA_966211485.1 uncultured Bdellovibrio sp. | reverse complement strand
TGTGTGGAAAAGCCTGAGGATTTTCGGATGGAATCGAAAGCCTCTTGCTGTTGCGGAGTCAAATGCAAAGGGCCTTTGTTTTCCAGCACCGGAACAACCGGTGGACGCCTGGATTTTCGTTGCGTCGTTGTGCGCTCGAGCGGCGGGTAGGCCGAAGTCATCACATGGCCAATTGGATAAACGTAGTAATGGGCCATCCACTCGATCCATCGGACAAAAGAATCCGGCAGAACTTGGTATTCGGGATCGATACTTTGAATGGCTTTGATTTCGAAACCTTCCGGAGCTTTTTCAGCCGGCGACAGCAAAAGGCCTTTGACACCTTTTTTGGTGCCCAAGGGAACATCGACCAGCATTCCGCGCTGGAGAACTCCGGAGAGCTCTTGAGGAGTCGCATATGTCAACGGCTCGTGCATCGGCACGTTGACGGCGATATTCCAGAAATCGGACACTATCGGAACCTCTTGTAAAACTCTTCTACCAAAGCGGCTGCCGGAAGTGCGTTTAAGACTTCCATTTTAGTCGTCGCTTTTTGTCCGAATTGGTTCCAGGTGTCTTTTGTCTTCGCACTGACTGAAATGGTTTGAACGGTAACTTGATTGTTACCCCAGCGAATCACCTGGGTGCGTGGATACATCAAGCCGCGAGCGTACGCGCTGTATTTGTCAGCTGTGACTTCGGCCTTGGTGGGCAGGCGAAATTTTCTAAGAACAAACTGATCTTGCTCGATCCAAAAACCTGGCAGTTCTTGCTCTTCCGTTGTCGGCGTTCCAAATGCATAAGCGATCGTGCCGCCTGTGCGGGAGAGACGAACAAAATTTTCTGGCTGGTTGTCGGCGTCTTTTGAAGTTTTCAGAACCTTCTTTCCCAACACATTGGCAGGAACCAGTTTCATATTGGCCAGCACCTGTACGAAAGCTTCGGGATTTCGGATGTGAAAATACCTTTCCACAAAGTCTTCAGTGATTCGCTTGGTGGATCCGCTTTGTGTGCGGTTGCCGTTGGTGACCTGAATGAAAAACGAAACTTGGTCTTTCAGCTCTTTCGCGCCGGTTACCAAAAGCTTCATGTTGTTTTCATTTTCGATCAGCCAGGTTTCTTTCAAAACCAAAGTTTCTTGTCCGTTCGGGAATTGGACCTCTTGCTCGATCTGGTAAATTCCGTTGCCGGCATTTTCGGCTGTTCGCTGTAAAATCATGCTGGCCTTGGGAATCGAAGCTTGAGCTTGCAGAACAAAGAAAGCGACGAAAATGAAAACAAATTTCATGGAAGATTCCTCAAAGTTGAGAGGTCAGTTGGAGCAAATATTTCTTCAAGCCGTCGCGCACTTCGGGATGTTTCAACCCCAGCTCGACGTTGGCCTTCAGATACCCCAGCTTATCACCTGCATCGAAGCGCTGGCAAACCAAGGGGCTTGCAAAAAACGGTTGTTGCTTGGACATTTCATTCATTGAATCGGTCAGCTGAATTTCCCCCAGCACTCCGGGTTTCGCTTTTTTCAGATAAGAAAATATATCCGGCGAGAAAACATACCGGCCTGGAAGTGCCCATCGGCTGGGAGCTTTCTCAAGGCTTGGCTTTTCGATAAAACCATTTACCTTAAAAAGATCCGAACGCATTTTTTGAATGTCGGCAATACCATATTTTGAAACGTCTTCGTTTGGCACTTCCATGACAGAAACAACAGAACCGAGATTTTCTTCATACAATTTTGCCAGCTGGGCTACCGTCGGTGGTTCGCCATTTCGGGGAACCATGATTTCGTCTCCCAGCAAAACGGCGAACGGAGAATCGCCGACGATTTTTTCTCCGCACAAAACGGCATGACCTAATCCCATCGGTTGCTTTTGTCGGACGCTGATGATGTTGGCCATTTCGCGGATTTTGATCAGACGTTCGAGTAAATTCAGTTTGCCATCTTTGCTGAGCTTGTCTTCTAGCTCGTAGGACGTATCGAAAAAATCTTCGATGGCGGTTTTGCCACGGCCTTGAATCAAGACAATGTCTTCGATACCGGCCTTCACCGCCTCTTCGACAACATAAAAAATAATGGGGGCATCAACGATCGTCAGCATTTCCTTGGGCACGGTCTTGGTCGCAGGTAAAAATCTGGTTCCCAGACCAGCCGCAGGAATGATGGCTTTTTTCACTTTAGACATAGGCTATCACTTGTCTCAAAACCTTGGTCCTGAGACAAGCGTAAAACTGTCTCAAAACGAGATAAAAGCATGGAAGTTCTCAGCTTTTTTTGGCTCTGAATGTCACTTTCTGATATTCTCAAAATGATCACACGTTTGATCCAAGGGGAGTGAATGGGGCGCATCGCATCGGCTATCGGATTGGTAGCGGTCCTTTCTGTGATTTTTCTTTTTCAGAACTGCGGAAAAGCAGGTTTTGACAACATGGAAACGGTTGATGAATCCAGCGTCGATGAGCTGGATCCGAAGCTGGCATCACTGCCATTTCCTTACAAGGTTTCCGTCAATCAGATTGCTCATATGTCGTGCCCGATGAACGTGGGTAGCGAGAAGCAAGTATCGCCTTATTTTTCGTGGAAGGTTGGCGCCTTTGACAATCCGGCTGATTCGCCGACTTCGGTTTTGAATATCCGACAAGCGGGTCTTGAGCTGTCGGAGGATTTCCAGACTTCATGGGCCAAAGTTTCGAAAACTTTCAATGCCACCATTCAGAAAGAAAAGTTTCAAGAGGCGCTAAAAAGTCTGCCGGGCGTGAGCGGTGCTCAGCTGCAGATGTCTTTCCGTAAAACCAACACACCGAAAGTAGACCTGATGCCGATGCCAAGCGGTGGAAATTCTCCGACGGCGAAATTTTTGGCGCCGATTTCTTCGCAGGAAATTGTCGATCAGTATGTGGGAACGCCGACTGGTGTTTTCAATCTTTTCCCGAATGTGACTAATTTCTACTCGCGATTTTTGGAATCCAGTTTGATGGTTCCATCGGCACTGGGCGTGGCGGATGCGGCTTTGCGTGCGAACTATGATTCCAGCTTTTTGGCTTTGGGTTTCGTGCAGGAAGAGTCAAACGATCTGGCAAGTCCCGGTGACGATCGTTATGCTTACGGAAAAGGATTTCGTATTCACTTTGGTGTGACCAATGCTCATCAAGGAACGGCTCTTTATCCGGCTTCGGATTCTTTGACCGAGGTTGAAGAGTACGATTTGGAAAATGGCACCCGGACATCTGGTGTGGGCTGGGATTGCAGCTACCGATTTAAAATTGTGCGCCCTTCAGATCGCTACAAGACTTACTATCGCGCCAATCATTTCGTTTTGCCGAACGGAGTTTGCCCCACACCTCCGCAAACAGGTGATTTCTGCGAGTCACCAATCGACGGTCGCTTTGGTCTTCCGCCCGCTGCTTTTGGTGGACAATGTCCTTCCAATCGCAAGTTGGTTCAAAACACGACTCGTTGCCCGGAACAGTATTATGCGGTCTGCCCGCACGAGCCTTACACGGCCAACACCACCAGCAATATCGTCAGCATGCGTGACGACGGTGTTTATCACCCAAGCTATCCAAATCGTCCGGCTATT
The DNA here is from genome assembly GCA_966211485.1 of uncultured Bdellovibrio sp. GTDB lineage: Bacteria > Bdellovibrionota > Bdellovibrionia > Bdellovibrionales > Bdellovibrionaceae > 21-14-0-10-47-8. The sequence goes on along the minus strand of CBIHPB010000202.1, from coordinate 3,158 downwards.
TTGGCAGCACTTCGCCGCTTTCTGCCGGCTGATCAATGGGATATCAACGTGTCCCGCAAGTGTATCGTGCCGAAATCCGATGATAACGCATGCTATTCGTCGAATTCGAAGATCGTCTATGACGAAACCTTCTTTACGGATGCCAACGCTTATCCAGATGCGGGCCTTTATTCGGGTTGTGGTGTCAACGGACAATATCCTTGCGCTGCTTACCTCACCCTTTGCATTCGCCGATAAAAGATTGAATTCGACAGCCAAAGCTTGCTAGCCTTTTTGAAGAACACAATCAAAAGGGGAGCATATGATTCGGCAAGGAAGTCGATATTTCAGCTGGCTGCTATTGGGTCTTTCAATGATCTCGTACAGTCAAGCCCAGGCCCAAGCACAATCCCATATCGGAGCGGTCTCAGCCGCAACGGGTGAATCGGGTGTGGCGGCGGTGGAAGCCAGCGAAACCCCATTTGGAAATCCGGCAGCCTTGGCGCATATGAGAGGCTACTATCTGACGGCTGGCTTTGGCGCCACCAAACAGAATCACATGGGAACCAATCAAGACATGTCAGTCAGCGTGACTGACAGCATGAAGGACACGGTTGTGCCGACGTCTTTTTCCTATGCTCAACAAAATTACCGTCCCGAAGGTTTTGAAGATGATATGCTGTCGCGAAGTTTCAAACTTTCATTCGGAAATTCGGTAACCTCGCAGGTGGCATTCGGTTTGGGAATCAACTATCAAGACGACGGTTGGCTGCAGGATCGTTACCGCCAAACCAACATCGAAACCGGATTTCTGTGGACTCCGAATGCGAATGTGGGCGCGGCGATCCTGTTTGATAATATGATTCCGGCACCGGATTCGATCCCCGAGCAATTCAAGCTGAAGCAAAAAACCAGCATCGGAACCAGCCTGAACTACCGCAAAGTGGTTCGCGTGAAGGCTGACCTGATTTCGGCAGCTGGAAATAGCTTTGCCAAACCGACCCTGGCGGCCGGAATGGAGAGCTATTTGAACCGCTGGCTGATCTTCCGCTGGGGCTTGCAGCGAAATAACGAGGTGGAGGCGAATCTTTACACGGCGGGACTGGGTTTCGTCGGTCCTAAGTTCGCTTTGCATTATGCATATGAAAATAGCCCGCAAAACGAGAGTTTGACCCGTCACTCGGTTGACTTGGCTTTACCGATTTGGTAGCTCTGCGTCCTTCCGGAGGTCTCACATGGCATCAAAAACTCGAGCTACTGAACTGAAACGCATTCGTCGTGACAACAGAATGGGCACAAAACGCAAAGCTGCGGCACGTACCCAGGGCACGACAAAATCAGCTAAAGTCCTGTTTAAAGACAAGTAAAAGGTGCCCACCCCTTTTTTGTGTCGCAATTGCGTTAATTATTGAATCCCAGATCTGACGATCTGGGATTTTTTTACTCTCGTAAAGCAATGTTACGGATTGAGAGAGCCGACCTGAGCCCGGCGACGCAAGGTTGTCGGCATGACCTGAGGCTCGCCCTTCAGGTTCCAGTTGTAGGGGATTTCAACCCAACCTTCTTGGCCAGGATAGAACTTCCAACTTTTGATCGATTTCAAAGTTTTCGCATCCAGCTCGCGATGGCCCGAGCTTTTCACCATCTTAAACTGCACCAACTGACCTTCGCGTGAAACGTAAGCCAGGAATGAAACTTCGCCCTGACGCTTGTAAAGGCGATCTTGCGCATCGTACATCGGCTTTTGGTTGCCAGGCATCTGGCGAAGCTCGTCCAAAGAACGAACTTCATCACCGGAACCTTGCCCTTGGCCGGCGACTTGTTGTGCTTTCTCTGAAGCTAAACGTTGCTCTTCTGCCTGAGCGGCGGCGACGGCAGCTGCTGCAGCCGCGGCTTGTTTTTCAGAGTTGATTCGGGCTTGTTCGGCTTGGCGAGCGGCCTCGGCCTGACGGGCTTTTTCAGCTGCTTGCTGACGAGCGATCTCGGCTTGTTTGGCCATCTCGGCATCTTTTGCGGCTTTGGTTTGTGCGGCTAGAGCTTGTTTTTCCTGAGCGCGCTTGGTTGCATTTTCTTTCGCAAGCTTTTCGGACTCGGCCTCGGTTTCTTTTTGAAGAGCGGCGAGTTTCGCTTCTTGCTCTTTCATTTCCTGATCGGTTTCTTTGCTGAGCTCTTCGTGAACGACCGCGACTTTTGTCGTCTCCTCTTGATCAACTTTCGAAAGCTCGTCGGCGATGTCTTCGTCGGCCAGTTCGGTTTGCGCTTGCGGTTCGTTGGACTCGTCAAGCTCGGTATTTTCAACGATTGGCAAGACGGCGGCGACTTCTTTCGGAGCTTGAACTGGTGCTGGAGCTTTTGCCAGTTTTGAAGGAGCTTTCGTGATGTGCTTGGTTGGTTTCGGAGTAACTAAGACGGCAGCGGCAGGTTCTGGAATGGATTCTTCTTGAACTGGCGGCGCGATGGATTCTTTGGCGACATGCAAAGGTTCTTCAGGCGCAGCTTCGGGAGCTTTCGGCGTTTCTTGAGTGACCACAGACGCCTGTGAAATTGGAAGAGCCGCGGATGGACCGGCTGAAGAGATGATTTCGATTTGCGTGACTTCCGGTTGCGGAGGCAGCTCGATCTTCAAGAACATCACGCCAATCGCCATCGCCACGTGAATGACGGTGGAAAGAACGGTGAAACTGTAGGTTCTTGCTTCGGTCTTTGCATCCATTGGAAAGCCTCCCAACAGAGCCATCTTATTCAAGTTCTGGGCCCTGATAAGCTGCTGATATTCGAGAGGATTTCCTTCGGATTCAGTAAAAAATTCAGGGTCTGACTACAACTTGGCAACCGATGATTGAGACGCAGAATTGGTTTCGCAATTGCAGGCTTTCTGTGCGCAAAAGCCATGGCCGGCTTCTATCGTTCTGGAGCACATCGTTCCAGAGCAAAAAGGAGCTTATGGCCAGAAAATCGACATCGACTTTATTGATTCTATTTTTAAGCATGACGATCAAGGCTCATGCGACTTCGCTGATCTGCCATCAGGCTCAAAATCAAAACACAGAAATCGTTCAGCACACTTACACGCCTCTTTTGAGAAAAGTCATTGAAAGCAGTGGCCGGTCGGTTGGAGTCAAAGATGGTCTGAAGCAGTATCCGGTTCCTTTCGAAACTCGCCGGGGTTTTCTGGCCTA
>CBIHPB010000201.1:0-6733 GCA_966211485.1 uncultured Bdellovibrio sp. | reverse complement strand
TCAATTTTGCGATCATTGAAAATTTGGACATTCAATTCCGTCAGGGACTGAACATCCTGAGCGGCGAAACTGGCGCCGGAAAATCCGTGCTACTGAAAAGCCTGGGCCTTTTGATGGGCCAAAAAGGATCGACCGAATCTATCCGCTCGGGCTGCACCCAAGCTTCTGTCGAAGGTTGCTTTGACCTGACAAAACGCAAAGACATTAAGAAAAAATTGGAAGAGCTTGGCATCGAGGCCGAGGAAGACGTTTTGGTCGTGCGCCGAGTGATCTCGGAAGATAAATCCCGTATCTACCTGAACGGCACAATGAGCACACTGAACGCGCTTCGTGATGTGGTCTCTCCGTTGATTGAGGTCGCGGGACATTCGGCTCCGCTGATCGAAATGACGGGTCAGCATGAAAACCGCAATCTGCTATCAAAAAATTATCACTTGGACTTGCTGGATCAGTATGTCGGCACTTGGGATATGCGCAACCAGTTCAGCGACAAGTATTCGCGCCTGAAGGCGATTGAATCTGAAATTCTGGATCTGGAAAAAGAAGCGCAGAACAAAGCGCAGCGCCTAGATTTCCTGATTTTCCAGCGCGAAGAAATCCAAGCCTTGGGACTGGATCCCGAGCAGGATCAAGATATCGAAACTGAAATCCGAAAACTGAAAAGCTCGGCCCGACTGAATAGCTTTGTCGATTCAGCCGAAGAAGCGCTTTACACCGAAGATGATTCGGCCATCAGCCGATTGAATCATGTGATGAAAAAGTCTTTTGACGTGGCCCAGATCGATCCGAAGATCGAAGAAAAGCTGCAGGGCTTTGTTCAAGCCAAAGGTTTGATCGAAGATGCGCTTTACGATCTTCGCCAATATGTTTCGCGCATCGAAGGCGACCCAGGCCGATTGGAAGAGCTGGAATCCCGCTTGAGCGGCATGCGAAAGCTGCAGAAGAAATATGGTCCTAACATTGCTGATATCTTCACGGCGCTTGAGCAAATGGAAGCCGAGATCAAGACATTGGAAAATTCCGATCAGCGAATCGAAGACCTGAAGCAGGAAGCAGCGAAGATCCAAAAGGAACTGGAGAAGATTGCTCAGACCCTGCACCAGAAACGCACCGGCGGAAGTCAGATGCTGGCGGATTCAGTGAACGCTGAACTGAAAGATCTGAACATGAAAGGTGTCACCTTCCATGTGACCGTTGAAAAACTTGGTGCACTGAACAGCACCGGCGTCAGCGATGTCGAGTTTATGAGCCAAACTTCTCCGAAAGATCCAAAGCGTCCGTTGGCGAAATTTGCCAGCGGTGGTGAGCTTTCACGAATTCTTTTGTCATTGAAACGCGTGGTGGGATCATCTCACCAACCTCGCACTTACCTGTTCGACGAAGTCGACACCGGCGTATCCGGACCGACCGCCGAAAAAGTCGGACGCAAATTGAAATCCATCGCCAAAGGTCAGCAAGTGATTTGCGTGACCCACCTTCCGCAGGTTGCGGCTTACGGTGATTCGCATTTCTTTATCCAAAAATCTCCACAAAAAGGCAGCGTCGCCATGGAGATTCTGGAACTGAAACCGAAAGATCGCGTGCAAGAAATTGCCCGTCTGATTTCCGGCGAGAAGATTTCAAAGACCAGCATTGCTCATGCCGAGCAGCTTTTGACCGAAGCCCGCTAAGTCTTGCGGGCCTCTGGTTTTGAATTTCACTACTGTTTTTCAAGTTGATAGGTACAGGTGATAGATCTGTCATAGGGGGCCTGACCTGGACCTGTCAGACCAAAATCGGTGTAGGTTCTTTGAAATTGATATCCACTTCTGACTTGCTCGATGGACATGAGATCTCTTGACATATAGTCCCACGCATCTCCAGTTTGATCCAAATTGTACGCGCGACCAGATTCAGAAAAACTTTTAACAGTACCAACTGCATTCCAATCCTCTGTCGCTTCAGGATAGAGACTGTCTCCATGATTTTCTCCGGTAGAGGAGTATTGGATTAAATAGAGCATGTTTGGCTGTTCGTTTCCATACAAAGGCATGATTTCGAAATCTGTAATTGTCTTCATTTGAATCTCGATGTCTGGATTTCCTTTCGAGACACAATCGAGCTTGGAAACATGGTATTTGCCGATAAAAGCTATCCACGGATTCACAAACGGAAAAGCCGGGTCAGGAAGGTCCGCTAACAAATTAATGTTTGCCATGTCGCTAAGGTGCTTACGCAACTTGCTGGCATAATATGCAAAATCTTCCAGCTGAGCCTGAAGGTCAGTGTTGTTTTGAACTTGGCGAATAGTTAAATATCCGAACTGATTGTGAGCAGCATTCGAGATATCAGTGTCTGAAAATTTAACCTCTCCCGAAGCATTGAAAAGAGAATTGTATTTCTGTCCCCAGCCAACGGCGTGCTGATCTGAAGATTTTGAGAGAGCATACCAACGCAGCAATTCAAGCCTTGCCGCATGAAATCTATAATAGTCATCCTCACGTTCGGTAAACAAAGCCAAAGTAGTCTGAAGAACCACAAGATCAAAATTGGTTTTCAAATTTTCTATCATGAGAACTAGAGCATCCGGTGACATTGAATGAATGTCCCTTTTTGACAATTCCAATGCCTTGTCGATTTTGCTGGCTGCCCCATAAGTATATCGCAACGAATCTTCGCCATTCGCAAAGCGCAAATCTTCAACTGCCCTTCTCTGAAAAGCTTCTGCCTCGGCTTCGGTTGTGCCTAAAACATGGCTCAGCTCGTGTGCGATCAGCGCTAAGATCTCTGGAATGGCACGTTCAAGAATCAGCTTAGGTGCAATTCGAAAAGCACTGATACAGATAGCGTTTGGCTTTGTTGAATGGACACTGCCGTCAACTTCATTGCCAAAAGCATCGTAACAAGGCTTGGAATCCGGAACCTCAATATCAGTCGATTCAAGGACATCAAGAATTGTTTTGGCTCCACCAAAGAGTTTCGCATTGTATGGCGGTACATTTTGGAAATGAGATCTTCGCTCGAGGTTTCTGAAGTAAAGACGCAGACTGCTTTTGGCATCTGTTCGAATTGTCGCGAAAACTTGCGTTATCGAAATAGGATTCGCTGGCGTCGTGCCACCGCCACCGCCGTCAATTCCGCCAGCCCAGCTCAATGATCCGATAAAAATCGAAAGTCCAATCAGTAAATGTTTTCCCATATCTATTCCTTTTATGGTTTTTGAAGTTTGCGTTCAATCCTTAAGCGCTTCTTCTTTATTCACTGTATCGGGGACGCCTTCTTCAACAGTAGATAATCGTAATATATTTTATATGAATTCATATACTTTTTGTATAATCTGGAGCAGGAGGCCGATCTGAGCAAAACGGTTTTTGATTTTAATAACTACAAAGAATTTCTGAAGTTTTGGATTCTAGCTCAGCCGCAAAAAGGACGCGGAATTCGTCGGCAATTGGCCGAGGCTTCAAATTGCCAGGTCGCCTATATTTCGCATGTTTTGGCTGCCGATCGGCACCTCAGTCTAGAGCAGGCCGAAGCCATCGGGCGTTACATAGGACTGCGATCAGATGAATTCGAATTTTTCCTTCTGCTCGTCGAGATCGCCAGAGCGGGAACAAAATCTTTGAAGCTCTTTTTTGAAAAGCAGCTTCAGCAGAAACGAGAAATGTACCGGCAGATTAAAAGCCGCGTTGGACTCAAGGGTGTTGTCTCGGCAGAAGATCAAGGGACCTATTATAGCTCTTGGCACTATCAAGCCATCCGCATGGCTTTGACTGTACCAAATCTTCAACGTCCGGCCACCATCGCTGATCGGCTCAATATTCCGCTCGAGCGTGTGAATGAAATTCTTAAATTTTTTCTCAGCCGCGGACTGATTCGGGAAACAGCAAAGGGATACGAAACAACAGATACTCAAATTCATGTCGGCACAGACTCTCCCTTGATCGGACGCATGCATTCGAATTGGCGCCTTCACACCATGCAAACTCTCGATCGAAAAAATGTGGACGATCTTCACTATTCGGCTGCGGTGACTTTGTCCGAAGCTGACTATCATAAGGTGCGAGAAATTCTTTTGAATTCGATTACCGAAAGTCACAAAGTGATCCGGCCTTCCAAAGAAGAAAAGCTTTGCGTGGTGGCTCTCGACTTTTATGAAATTTAGAAAACCGACGATCGTCTAGCTCATGCCGCTGCTTTGTTAAGAAAGAGCACATAACTTTTGTCCAAATTAGAACCTCCGGTCTGCTCTCTGGACGCGTCAGAAGATATCCTGAATCAGTCATCATTTCAGGAGGACACGATGAAAAGCATTTTGAGCTTTTTCCTGGCAATTAGTTTTGGATCCGCAGCCTTCGCAGCCGGTGGTGGCGGAGGAGATATGTCATTGGGAATCGGTATCGCCTTGGTGACACCGGCCCAAGAAGACGTGAACTCAGTAATCGATGAAATCAACGCATCCGAATCTCGCGCTTCGAACAAACTGGGAACAGGATACGAAATTCCCGTGTACTTTCAATATCGTTTCACCAGTTCAATGTTTGCTCTGCAGTTCCGCCCTTCTTACTTCACGCAATCAGCTAGCGGAAGCGGCTACGATACCAAGCTGACTGGCTTCACCTTCTTCCCAATGCTGCGCATGTATCCTTTGGAAAATACGTTTATTCATTTCTATCTGCAGACCGGAATCGGTTACGGCCGCGTCAGCGGATCGATGTCAGGCCCCAACGGCAGCGTTGACTGGTCCGGCGGTGCTTTTGGTGCGCTTGGAGGAATGGGTGCCGAATTCTGTTTCAGCCCTTCACACTGTATGGTGGTCGAAGGAAACGTGAGATATCTGCCGATCGAACGCAATATTGTTTCGGGCACTAGCGGAACTCCTTCGGGATTCGATACAGTCCGCGACGACGCCGAACTTGAAAATGGAAACATGGACGTGAAGACGACTTTGTCTGGCATTCAAGGTGGTCTGTACTATCAGATGAATTTCTAACTAAAAAAGCGAGATTGGAAAACTCCAACTCGCTTTTTCTTTTTTATGGGCATAGGCCAGTGCCTCGAGCGAAGGCCATTATATTGGCCGTTTGGCCATTTTAATGGCCCTCGACAAAAGAAGGCGTTTGGCAGGATCATTTTCCACTGCCACATGGCAGTCAAAAGACCTCTTTAGTTGAAGACCAATAAAATGGTCGGCTGACCAATATATTGGTCTTTGAGCGAAAGCCCACAACTTCCAATTAATCGGACTTCTTGAGATTATTTCAGTTCCCACCACTCGAAACCCGCGTCGGTCAGACACAATGCCTGAGCCTGTTCGAACCAGCTGCCGAGATTGATGGAGACGTGTTTGCGGCCGTTGTGCATGAACTCGTAAGTATCTTGCACATGCATGTGGCCGGTGATGATAAAATCGAAATCGGTTTCTTTTGATTTGTCGATCGCATAGTTGCGGATTTTTTGGCGCAGCTCTTCGACTGAATCCCGGCGTTTCACCGAACTTCTTTTGCGGCTTTTTTTAGACGACCAAGATCCGACCATATCCCAAATCCGGCCCGGCACTGCGTGCGCGACTTTTTCCATCTTGGGGTTGCGGATGAATTCCAGGTATTTAATGTATACTTGGTCTTCCTGATTGATATAGTCGCCGTGTTCGAGACGGACTTTGTGCGGACCTATCTGAATCACTTTGTGCTCGACCCAAACAGGAATTTGAAATTTGCCCTGCCAGAAATCTTTCACATGAACGTCGTGGTTGCCTTCAAAGTACAAAACCTCGACGCCTTTTCGTTTCAATTCCGCAATCGCATCGACGATCGACTGAAATTTTCTTTGAAACACATCCGAGTCCCCGACCCATAGATCGAAGATGTCACCCAAAAAAACCAAGTGCGTGGTCTTCGGATCGTCCTGCAAAGAATGCAAAAAGCGCAACAGGATAACACTGTTGCGCTCGTTGATGTTTTTCAGATGGATATCTGAGACGAACCAAGCTCGCATGCTTGTTCAGTCTTACTGATTCATCTCACTCTGGCGTTTTCGGATAAAAGCTGGAACTTCCAGATTTTGGCTAGAAAACGGAGAGCTTAGAACCTCGCGAGCCATGCGACGTGCTTCTTCCAACGATTGCTCGGTTGGATCGACGTTCATCGACAATTGCTCGGGCTGATGATGACGCTGTTTCAGATCCTGACTTTCTTTGAAAGCCTTCGCTTTGGCGATCAGCATATCGCGCGCTGAAACACCAGCTTCTGCTGGAGCTGCAGCTGCCATCGCAGGTGCCTGTTGTGGCTGATGAGCCGCTGGCGCCTGATGAACTGGCGACAGCATTTCCGGCATTTCAACCGGTGGCGGCACGTTCACATTTTGCTGAAAGTGCGGAGTCACAGGACTTTGCGCATGCGGAGGAGCCTGAGGAATCACCGGAGTGGGCTCTGGATTCATGCCTTGCATTGTCGGCTGAGACATATACGCCGGAGTTGAGTAAGAAGCCGGAATTGAACCCGTCAATGTCGGCTGGGGCATCACCGGTTGTTGAACTTGCTGTTGGTACATCGCTTGAACCGATGGCTGCACAGGCTGTTGAACAGTTTGGTGAACCGGTTGCTGGATTGGCTGCTGCATTGTTGGTGCCGCTGGCGCAATCGGAGCCTGATACATCTGCTGTGGAGGCTGAGGCATTGTCAGATTTGGCTGAGCTGGATGCTGGAAAGATGGAATTGGTGGCAATTCAATCTTTGGCATCGAAGTCGAAGGC
>CBIHPB010000200.1:0-6915 GCA_966211485.1 uncultured Bdellovibrio sp. | reverse complement strand
CCCACTGAGAACGAACTTGTGGCATTTCCGATTGTTTGACTTGGCTTCGGATGATGCTGTCGACTTTATCGAGATCGGCAAAAAGACGGGGATTGAAGTCCATCATCGACTCAAGACTCAGGCGTCCGCTGATCTTGCCTTCTTGAAAACGGCTGATCACGTCGTCAAAACCGGGGCTGTATTGATAATAGCTTGCCATATGGAACATCAAGCTTTTATCGGCGCGAACAGCTGCAGCGATCGCCTGAATTTCAGCCTGATCGCTTGTCGATTGAAGCGAAACAATTTCAACAGGGTGACCGTTCAGATCATGAGCAATTCCGCCTGCGATGACCAATGCTGTGATAGCACAGGTGATCGGTTCAGGTGACAGGCAGACAATCGCAGAGGCCGAGCTTGCGCTGATCGTCGTTGCGGCTAACAGAGAAAGAAACAGGGATTTTTTCATAAAGACTCCTTCTTAATGAATTGTTTGGGGTTGGGGAAATACAGTCCGGCAGAAGCTCAATACCAGAATCATGCCGAGCCCCTTTGGCCACGAGATTCGTTATAAGGGTGAATACCTATGCGTAGGTTTTGGTGGAGAAGGTAGAAATTCCCTACAGGGAAATCTTCATATTTGAATGGTCGGGCTTTGGCCGACGCAGAAAATGAACCCTCGCATTCAGGAGCGCAAGCCATCGCCGCAAAAAATATTTGCATCCGATTGTATTTCATTATGAAGTCTTCTTGGTGGCTTGGAGCCGCCAAGGAGAAAAGCATGAAGCATTTCGTTTTTGTTTGGATCTTGATTTTTGCGACTCTTTCCCACGCTCAAACCATTTCGGATCGAACTTACCGAGATGTCGTCAATGCCCTGAATCAACTGGAAAAGGATCACCCCGGAACAGTCAAAGTTTTCACATTGGGTTATTCCAACGAAGGCATCGCCATAAAAGGGGTGCACATCGGAAATGGCCCGCTTCATAATTTGGTGGTGGCCACCCATCATGGCAATGAACTGGCTTCAACCGAAGTCGCTTTGGCAGTTGCAAAATCGCTCGCAGAAAATCCAATCGTCGGCCAAAGAATTTCGGTCGTTCCGGTTTTGAATATCAATGGCTATGCCGCTCACTATCGCTATGAAATGATCAACGGCCAAAAAATCAATCTCAATCGTGATTATCCAGGCCCCTGCGGAACGGCAGGCCCGTATGCTTCGACCAGCACAAAGGCCATGGCGGATTTCTTGGCTGGTGAAAACATCGTCACAGCTGCGACTCTTCACACCTATAAGCCCGCAGTTGTTTATCCCTGGGGGATTTCGACAAAAGATGTGGATACGCTTTCCACACCAACCTTTATTGATTTAGCCAAAGCGGCAACCATCGAAAGCCGTTATCAGATCGGTTATTCGACGACGGTGATGTTCCCGGCCGATGGCACGTTCGAAGATTACGCTTATTGGAAACACGGGATCTATTCCTTGCTGTTTGAAATCGGCGAGGTGAATGTTCCGGCCCCTGATGTTCTGACCAAAACGATTCATGACAATGTGGCGGGCCTACGCGCCATGTTTGCCATTTCGCCAACAACTCGGGCCAGCCAGCACGAGTTTACCGGTCAATGCTATTACGGCGATTTATGGCAGCCGACGAAGGAAGACTGATAATTTTTAGTTCCCGCTACCTTGCCAAATGAGGCCGCTGGATTTAATGGCCCAGCGGCTGACGGCACTTTGTAAAGTCCCTAGACGGCTTTGCCCTCTCCAAACTGAATAAAATCAAATACATCCTGGAATAGATTTCGCAATTTCTGACCCTGGTTTAGGCATTCAAAGTCTAAGTCGAGAATGGAACCCAGCTATTTTCGAATGATTTCCATTTGGAAATCTTGGGACAAGTTGGAATGGAAAGGTATTTACAAATGAAACTGGTATTCCCCTATGCTCGGGCGCTAGTTGGTATCATTTTTATATCTTATGTCGGTCACGCCGTCGCTTCAGGTGCAAAAACTGATGATGGTGTTGTCTTCAATTGCGGTCATGCGACGAACGAAGTCCTACACGGGCAAATGATCGGCTTTTTGGATGAGCTTGAAATCAAGAGACAACACTATACCGTCCAATTTCTTGATGGTGGCCATCAGTTGAGATTCGCATTGGCGACTCCGGATCAAGATCAAAACACGCTGAATTTATCACAAAGACCGGAATATGAAATCAGGCCGGATATGATTCGTTTACCGATCGACAAACAAGCAAAACCAATCGTCTCCAAAAAAGAAATCGTCCTTGCCCTGTTTCAGCATGGGCGCCGAACCGAATTTAAAAATGAAGGCTGCAGTATTCAGTCCTTCAGGGATCATGTTGGGATCCGACAAAATATCGTGGCGTGGAACGACAAAAAGAAATTCATCTTCCCCGGGCCCAGCTCAGGAAATAAGTCCGCCTACAATCCAGTTTACTGGCGTGACTATAGCAAATGGAGCACGGATCCCGAGAAGTATGGGCCGATTGCCATTCAGGCCATTCACGATGTTTTTGTCTCAAGAGGATATCGAATGGGCTGCTTGGCGGTCGCGAAAGTTTCCATGCTTCATGGAATCACGGACTATTACACGCGCATTCGCCCGGATGAGGTGAAGCTCAAGAAAACGATTCAGAGCTTGTTTAGCTATGGCTCGCCTTTGCAGGATCCAGAGCCGGGATATATCTGGAAAGATTTTAGATCGACCACACCAGAAGAGCTGGGCCGCAAAGAAGGCAAGTACCTGGACGCCGTCGTCAATGTCTCGAAGTTTAATTTTGTTCCCGGTGATTGGGCTTATTTTAAAAACACCCACCAAGCCAGCTCCAATACCCCAGGTGATGAAGGTTCCAATGCGATCTACCTGGGTGGCAACGGCTTCAATAACTTTTACTATCTGCCGTTCGCGCCAAATTTAAAAGGAACGAACTATCCATCCACTTACACAACAGAACAAAAGGTCTCAATCATCGCCAACTGGGGCGGCAAAGTCCCAGCCGGAAAAGTCGTCGATAGCGACCTCTTCAACAAACTCATGGAACCACCAGACCGAGACAAAGACGGCTTCATCATGTTCAAAGGAGGCTTTTTGTTGAAGCATCGTCTAACCCCAAAAGTCTTTTAACAAATATCCACATTCACATGCCCAGAACCAAGGCTCCACAGGTTCATCATTTCGTCCGCATTTCGGACTCATCTCTTACCCATCATGCTCATTTCGATCTCAGGACGGCGTGACTTTTGCGGAGGTATTGTCGTTCAAAAAAGGAAGTCCAATGAAAACATTTCGAACCTTACAACTTGCCATCGAGTTCTATCAACACTCTCAAACGATAACTCTACCAAAGCACTTGCGGGATCAGCTGGATCGAGCAGCCTCCTCAATTTCCCTCAACTTGGCCGAAGGAAATGCAAAGTTCTCATACAAAGACAAATCCAGAATCTACCAGATCGCCGACGGATCCCTTCGCGAGTGCCAGGTGATTTTGCAGCTAGCAAACGTCAGGGATGAAAAAATGCTAGGCCTATCAAATCATCTCGGGATCAGCATGCATAAATTGATCACCGCAATTGAAGCCAAGGTCTGAATACAAGTATTCGAATACCTGTATTCATGGCCTTGAATACATGGCCCATGTATTCATGAATCAAGTATACGCGTGCACATGTGCACATGTATTCGCGTATTCACGTATTGTATGTTGGTGCGGCCGGAGAGATTCGAACTCCCGACACCCTGGTTCGAAGCCAGGTACTCTATCCAGCTGAGCTACGGCCGCATTTGGAAAGCCTTACAGTGATAAAAGAAACAATGCCTTTTGTCAGGTTGTAAATTCGATAAGCGCGCCAAAGTCTTACGCTTTAAGTCGCATTTGACCTATTGTGTTATCGAGCATGCTGGTGTATATCTTCGCCCGGCCATTCAATTATTAGTTCATCATCGATCGGGGGATCTTTTGTCTCATTACGACTTCGAATCTGAAGAATTGGAAAATCCAAGCTCAACGACGCCAGCTCATGCTCCATCCAAGGATGCAGACGAAGATTACGATGATGAAGATATGGATTCCGACGAAGATAAATTGGATATGTTCGGCGGCGGTCCAGACATGGACAAGAACCTCGACAAAATGGTTATCGGCGAAGAGGTTGAAGATGATCTCGATCTCGACGAAATCGACAATATTCTGCAGCTGAATGAAGCGCAGTATCCGAAATTCACTTTGGCAAAGAACAAAGCCCGCTTCCTGCGAATGGTCAGCTGGTACCGTGCTAAAGAAGAGTGGATCGAAGTGGCTCCGCTGTCTGGCGTGACAAAGCTTTTCAAACAGCAAACAAAAGAACTTGAAGGCATTCGTTCCAGCAAATTGGATTACGAAATGGAGCTGGAGACCGGTACTTTGACACCTTCTCAGCGCTCTTACCGTAAGGACGAGCTGAAGATGTGCCGAGTTCAGGAAAAGATGGCAGTTCACCTGATTTCAAAGCTTCAGTTGAAAATTAAATCCGGACGACGCTAAACTATTCTTGATGAATATTTTGGTTCGCTTCAAAAAGCCCAAAGTGATTTGGGCTTTTTGCATTTTGGCGGGTCTTTCAACCACCGCAAATGCCAGCTTTTATTCCGCGCATGTTGCCCCTGTGGGCCAAAGGGCTTTCGATTCGACGTCGCAGAAAATTTTGGCCGCGGGTTTGGGATCAGTGTGGCTGGCTCAGTCTCAAGACAGCTCAGCTCGGCACCAATATCAAAATCATCAGACGATGTCAGAACAGACGGCCGATGTTGGAGATCGATTTGATCAGTATGCGGTGGGTCCGATCATCGCGGTCGCTCAGCTTTATCTGGACCCTGAAAATGGAGTTTCGCATGCGCGGGCTTTGGTTTCGACAGCACTGGTGACTCAGACATTGAAGCACAGTTTGCAAAGGCAAAGACCCGATGGATCGAATCATCTTTCGATGCCCTCGGGGCACACATCGACGGCTTTTGCGACTGCGACGGCGCTGACTTATTCCTATGGTTGGAAGGCGGGGATCTGGGCTTATCCGCTGGCGACCTTTGTGGGCATGAGCCGAATGGCGGATGATGTGCATTGGCTCAGTGACACCGTCGCCGGAGCTTTCGTTGGAATGTGGATGGGGCGGGCTTCCAGTTATTCAGTTGCAGAGGCTGCTGGTGATTCGGTTTCAGTTCAGTGGATTCCGGTGCTGCAGTCGCGATATCAGGGGCTTGCCATACGAATGGAATTTTAAGCGATCTCATTTTGAGATATTGAAACATTCGATCTGCTGTTTTGGTTTTTGCTGCAAATAAATGCAGGCATAAATAAATTCTCAAATTGAGGCGGCCAGAAATTTCCAAAATGATCCGATAGGTGGATCATGCCAAATCATCTTCAGGACAACCGATTTGGGGTCTACTTATTTGGAAGCCATCAAAACGGTGATGCGCTTCCTGAAAGTGATGTCGACCTTTTGATGTTCGTGCATCCGGAACTACCGATGCAGCGGTTTCTCAGTCTTCAAGACGAAGTTTTGAAAGAAAATCCGCAGTGGAAAGATCTCAAGTTCGATATCCAGATTATTTTATGCCAGGAAAAAGTTCCGCAGAAGGTGCAGGATGCGACGGCTTTTGCGCTGGCTCAACAGGGGGCGCAGATCGTCTATGGCCGCGAAGTCGCCAAGCAGTGCTATCAGATGACCTGGGACGATTACTGGAAGGCGATGAAGTTTGAAGCGCGCCGCCGGATTCGTCAGGCGCAGGCGATGAATTTCGACAGTTTGAAGCAACATTTTCTCACGACTCGCGATTTGAAATTCCTTTTGTCGATGGCGTTCACTGTTCAGGCCTGTTTTGAGATGCGAATGCGGCCGGGAACCTGGCTGTTGTCGCCAACTGAAATTCAAAATCCAAATTTCATTCACATGCGCGAGACGGTGAGACGAGATTGGAAGTACCGATTGCCAAGCCATCCGGCCGAACAGCAGACGCTGGATCAATATTTCGAGTTCGCTTTAAGCTTGGCTGAACAGTTTATGAAAAATTGGGGCTAACTAAAGAGGGTCTATGAGCGATTCAAGTTTAAACGGCAATCAGCCCGCATACAATTTGTCTGAACCTTCAAATCTGGACGACGGTTTGTGGTCCGATGAAACTTCTTTCGCGGAAGAACCGGGCTATGAAGATTTCATGGCCGCTGATGATTTTGCAAATGCTGACGAGACCGATGACTCTTTTGAAAACGAGCAAGCCTTTCAAGAGGAAGACTCTGAATCCTGGGAAGAATACCAGGAAGACATGCCAGACGAAGAAGAGCGTCAGTTCGACGACAAGGACAAGGCTGAAGAAGATAGGCCTGAAGACGCCGATAAGTCTGACGAGCGAGAGCGCCACGAGCGCGACCGTTTCGATGCCGATCAAAAAAACTTCCGCGATGAAGACAAGATGCCGAAGCTTCCGGATTTTCGCCTGGGCCGAGACATCGAAGATCCCGCATGGCGCGGACGCGATGCCGTTCAGCCCAATCCGGCTCAGCCTTCCGAGCGCTCTCATGTGACCGACAATCAGTATGCGAGAGGCCTGCAAAGTGACGATCCGGCCGATCAGTTGAAGGCCTATCAACATGCGATGGGAATTCCGGATGCTCGAATCGCAAGTTTTATGAAAGCACCGAATTGGCAAGAGCAGGTGGAAAGTGCGGCCAGCAAGCTGGCCGAATACAGCGCTGCTTTTCAAAATGCTTTCGGATTATCAAATGCGCGGATGGATCAACTCAGCCAACAGCCGGGGTGGGGCAAGTTCATCGACAATCAATTCAGTCAGATGTCCAAGGCTTTGACTGAATTGAATCATATCTCGAACAACCCGGTGCCGCCGGATCAACAGATCATGGATCGTTCGGCCCCC
>CBIHPB010000199.1:0-6924 GCA_966211485.1 uncultured Bdellovibrio sp. | reverse complement strand
GCAAGGCGGCGGAAACGATTTTGGGACGCATGCTGGCCCTGTTTCCAGAAAAGAGCTTTCCCACGCCGGAAGATTTGATCGAAGTGAGCGAAGAAAAGATGCGAGCCTGCGGATTTTCGAAATCCAAAACCAAATCCATTAAGGATATCGCAGCCCATACACAGCTGGGAACGGTTCCGACTTCGAAAGAAATCGTCAAGCTTCCCAATGATGAGATCGTTCAAAGACTGACTCAGATTTATGGAGTGGGCCGATGGACGGTGGAAATGCTTTTGATATTCCAGCTGGGCCGATTGGATGTCTGGCCTGTGGATGACTTTGGCGTGCGCAAAGGTTTTCAGGTTTGGAAAAGAAAACGACAGATGCCGACTGCAAAAGATTTAAAGAAATTGGAAAAGAGATTCGCGCCTTATCAAACAGTGCTGGCCCTGTATCTATGGCGGGAAGCCGATTTGGCAAAAGTTAAAAAAACATAAACGAGGGGCTGCGTGCGGAAACAGGTCCAGGGAACGTGGGAACGTTACAAGGCCAACGAGTGGCTGAACTTTGTCGCGACCGAGCTGCACAAAGGTTTTGGCTTTTTGTTCTATGCGGATCGTTTGATGCCTGAAAAGACTGCGAATGAAACACTGAAGAAGAACTATAAAGAAGGCCTCAGCCGTCGTTTGGATGTGCTTTCAAATCATTTGAAAGACCAGCCGTTCATGTTGGGTTCAAAGTTTTCGGCGGTCGATGCCTATGCTTTTACGATTTTAAACTGGCATCACTTTCTGCACATTGATCTGACGAAGTGGCCAGTCCTGATGGGTTATATGGAAAAAATAAAGGCCCTTCCGTCTGTTCATGCGGCCATGAAAGCCGAGGGCCTGGTCGTATCTTAATGTTTGGACTGAAAGTTTAGATTATCTTTCGATAATGGCGGCGACGCCCATTCCACCGGCTGTGCAGATTGAGATCAATCCACGGCCGGAGCCTTTCTGATCAATCATCTTTGCCAATGTGGCCAGAATTCTTGCACCTGTTGCGCCAAACGGGTGACCCAGGGCCACGCTTCCACCCTTCAAATTCATTTTGCGTCGATCAATCGAGCCCAAAGGTTTGCTCTTACCCAATTTACGTTTGCAGTACTCGGCATCTTCCCAAGCTTTCAATGTGCAAAGCACCTGGCCTGTGAAGGCTTCGTGGATTTCGTAAAAATCAAAATCTTGCAGTGTGAGACCATTGCGATCCAAAAGCTGCGATACCGCTACTGTAGGGGCCATCAATAATCCTTCGCCATGCACGTAATCCACTGCCGTCGCCTGGCAATCCACAAAATGGGCCAACACAGGCAGATTGTTTTTCTGCGCATAGGCATCAGAAGCCAGCATCACAGCCGCAGCACCATCGGTCAGGGGACTTGCGTTTCCAGCCGTAATTGTCCCTTTTCCCGAAAAATCGAAAGCGGGTTTTAGTTTTGTGAGCTTTTCAATCGAAGTGTCAGGGCGAACAAAAGTGTCTTTTTGAAGGTTTTTAAATTCGATCACGAGATCGCGGTAAAAGCCTTCTTCATAAGCTTGGGCTGCTGACTTGTGGCTAATCAAGGCCAGCTCATCTTGTTCGCGCTGAGAGATCTTCCATTCCTGCACCATCAGTTCGCAATGCTCGCCCATGGATTTTCCGGTGCGAGGTTCGCGCACGGCAGGGAAACTTGGTTTCAAGTCTCCGGGCGTGATCTTCAGAAGACTCAGGAATTTTTCAATCGGAGTCCCGGCTTTGCGAGCATCCAAAAGCTTCCAGGAAAATTCGCGCTGAAATTCGATTGGCAGGTCGCTGTTCGTATCCACGCCCCCGGCAATTCCGGCTTCGATTTGGCCCAAAGCAATCTTCATAGCGATGTGGTTGGCCGTTTCCAGGCTGGTTCCACAGGCGCGCTGAACGTTGTAGGCCGGAGTATCCGGGTGCAAGCCGGTTCCCAAAACCACCTCACGTGACAGATTCCAATCGGCCGAGTGGTTCATCACTCCGCCAAAAGCGCAGTCGCCCAGAAGCTTTCCTTCCAATTTGTACTTTTGCACCATGCTTTGCAGGACTGCTGTCATCATTTCCTGATTGGTCGTCCGAGAATAGTGCCCAGAAGATTTGGTGAAGGGGACTCGCAGTCCACCGACGATTGCGACTTTGTTGGAAGATTTCATAGGGCCTCCTATGGGTTTAGGATCTCACCCTCGATAGGCTTCCGCAAGGACGTCGCAAAATCACGTACAATGCACGCCAGCCGATGCGTATTGTTGGCACTGTGCGGATACCAAACACGACTGACAAATGTGGCTAAATAAACTGTGCTGCAAAAAATGCGGGCCAGACTGTTTTGTTTGGTGTTGACAATTTGAAACACGAAAAGCCGTATTTAGTTAAGACCTGTCAATATTCGATCCATGAACATAAATATTTTCTTGGTATAAGAAGAGATCGCGAAATCGCCGAAAGTCCGCGCCAGATCTGCCGAAGAGTCATATACTACAAGAGTTCTCACGGGGAAAATTCAAGCTCATTCTCAAGTGGTCGTTCCAGTTCAGGGAAAGTTTCAGCAAAAGAGAACTTCAAGCAGCAGCTCAAGTGGTCCCTTTCCCTTCCCCTCTTCAGTTTTCCAGATGCAGTCTTTGACGTTTCGGGATATGGGCCTGTGGAATCCACGGGCCCGATTGAGGATGTTCACCTGCAAGTTCGCCAGGCGGGCAGTCGGTGCGAAGGAATTTCGGCAGTGGGCCGGGGCGGCCTCGCTGATAATCCTGAGCCAAGGACTCTTTCATGGGCCAGTTTTGCTGTTCAAAAAAGTGGAGCAAAGATTCGAAAAGTTTTAAGAGCGGAATCGAGTGCGCTGTTTCATGCCGCTGATTGAGGAAATCCGTCAGGTTCCAGTAAAATTGAAAAAGAGAGCCCGAGGCCGCCGCAACTTTTTGACGAATTTCATCCGAGGTGTTTTTGAAATTTCCGCTGTTGGAAATCAGATCCCAGTATTTCGAGAATTTCTGAAATTTCAAAAGCACGTCAGCGGACATGGTTTTGTTTTGCAGGATCTGAAACGGAGGCTTGGTGTCGTAAACCATTTGCCATTCACGATCGTGGCGAATGATCGGAGTCCCTTTGAGACGCTTCAGAATTCCAACCTGAATTTCATCCGCGGTCAGCGAGGACAGCTGATCAAATCCATCGGCAAAGCTTTCCAAAGTTTCGCCGGGAAGCCCCGCAATCAAATCCACATGCGTGTGCACGCCGGTGTTTTGGTGAAGGTAAACCAGATTTTCGCGAACCTTCTGATAGTCTTGACGACGACTGACCAGGGCGGCAACTTGCGGATTCCAGGTTTGCACTCCGATTTCGAATTGCAGGCTTCCAGCTGGGAACTGACGGATCAGATTTTTCAGATCGTCCGGCAAACGGTCCGGAACCATTTCAAAGTGCAGAAACAGTCCCAGATCCATCCGGTCCAAAAAGAATTGCAAGATGCGGGTGCTGATGGCAGGACTGAGATTGAAAGTGCGGTCAATAAACTTAAACTGCCGGACACCTTTGGTGATCAACATCTGAAGATCCGACAAAAACCCATCCAAAGGAAAGTTGCGCACGGATTTGTCCAGTGATGACAGACAGTATTCGCATTTGTAGGGACAGCCGCGCGAAGCCTCGACATAAACGATGCGGTTTTGAATGTCGTTGTCAGTGTAAAGACTGTAAGGCGAAAGGATCTGTGAGATCTCGGGCAGTGGGCCCGAGATGATTTTCTTTTCCGGTTTTTGCTGAAGCGACAAAATCTGATGACAGAATTCGCGAAACAGAAAGTCGGCTTCACCACAGATGACATAATCCGCTAATTGGCAAATCTCCTGACCGGCAGTTTCATGACTGACTTCTGGGCCACCCAGAACCAACAGAATTTCGGGATGCCGAGCCTTCAAAAGACGAACGACTTCCAGGGTGGATTCCGTATTCCAAATATAAACACCCAAACCGATGATTCGGGGTTGGAGGCTAGCAAGATCGGCGACGATTTCGGCTGGTGGTTTGTGGATGGTGTACTCGACAATCCGGGCCCGATCACGATAGTCCCCTAAATTGGCGTGCAAATACCGAAGACCAAATGCCGTGTGCTTGTAACTGGAATTGAGTGTTGTCAGGACAATGTCTTCTGGCATGGCGCCCTGGATAGCCCGCCCCAGGGACAGAGTCAAATTGTGAAATTTAAACCCGTTTTCATCTTGGATCTTGAAGAAAGTTCCGTCTGATTTCATAGTTAAAGTAATGAAGGAAGCGCATTTAGCCCTTGCTGAAAAAACCGCCGAACAGGTTGCATTCGACCTTCAAAGGCAATTTGGTCCGGAATACCAGTACGCCTGGGTGACCCACCAAAACAAGATCTATTTTTCCCGTTGCCCCAAGCATTTGACGGGGCCGACTTGTGCGACGACCAAGCTGATTCAGTTTCTGTTTGATCAGTTTGTCGATCAGTCTTTTTTTATTCTCCGCAATCGAATCTACACGACCGAAAGGCTCACGCCCATGGCCGAGGGAATGGTGCAGCTGGCGGCCAAGCGGGCCTCAGGAAATATCATCCCACGTGATCACGTTGTTGATATTCCAGGCGATATGATCGAAATCGGTAATAAAGATGTGCATTACCTGAAAACGCGCTTTGAATCCGATGTGCAATGGAAGGCCCCGAACTGGATTCACGATGCGATCGAGGCCCAGCACCATTTGCAAAACCTGATTGCGCAGATTCCTCGTGGTGAGGTTTTGCATGACTTTAATCGGCCGATCGCAGTGTTTATCGTCGATCCAACGGGCAAGCTTTTGTCTTGGGCTGTGAACAACAATTCAAAAAATAAAACCTTGCATGCCGAGACTTCGGCTTTGCTGAAGTACTATGAAACTTACGGGCAGAAACTGCCGGCGGGTTCGAAGATTTACGCGTCGATGAAACCCTGCCGGATGTGTGCTGGAATGATCGTCGATATGTGCGAAAATCCGGATCTGATCGAGGTCATTTACTTCCAGGATGATCCAGGTCCCTTGGCGCAGAACACAGAGCTTGAAAAGCGAAAGCGTCTCCAGCACTATCAGCTCGGATGACAGATAATGACCTTCTGAAAATTCTCACCTCCGGTATTCCCATCTCAGAGAAAATGGGAATTCGGGATCTGAAGATCTCGGGCCACGAGCTGAGCCTGACTTTGCCGATTGCTCCAAATGCCAATCACAAGCAGACGATGTTCGGTGGAAGCCTTTATTCGTCTTGTGCATTGGCTTGCTATGGTTTGTTTCTTTCGGGTTTACGCCAGCGTTCCATCAAAACCAACGATATCGTCATTTCCGAAGGGACGATGCGATACGTGGCACCTGTCGATGAAGATGCAACCGTCAAGGCGCTGTGGAATTCGGCGGAAGAGATGGATCGCTTTTTTCAAACTCTACAAGCCAAAAAAAGAGCCCGCGTTTTGATGCGCGCACAGGTTTTAACCACCGGCAAAGTGGCCGCCGAGTTTTCGGGTTTTTTCGTTGCTCAAATCTAAATTGAAATTAGGACTGAATCGAAGTTTTCGCCAGCCGGCCAAAATTGACTGTTTTGGTTACGGCCGCTTGTTCGTCAGCGATCAGTTGCACCAGGGCTTGTGACAGCTGTTGGAATCGCAAAAGACCAAGTGCTGTGCACTTGACTCGCCAATCGGGATCCTTCGGGAAGAAGGTTTCTAGCATTTGTTGGGGTTGATGGTGAATCAGGGCTTTCAGAACTTTCATTTGCGAGTAGGTGCCGAATTCCTGGAAGACATGAAAGCACTTCCAATTTTTCTTCAGCAACTGGGAAAGGGTCCCTTCCGCCTGATAGATGCCTGGGGTGCGTCCGGGCCAGACGATCTGCTTTTGAAAGGCCTTTTCAAAAAACTGCGCTTCGGCCTCGCCGTCAAAACCGTCGATGATCAAGGATTCTTGGCCCATTTTTCCAAGGCCAGAATGGACATCTAAAACGAAGAGCTCGGCTTGTGGGTCGATCAGTTGCCCCAATGTTTGCCGCAGGGAAACCAGCTCGGGCTGCAATTCTTTGCCTGCAAAGAAAAGCGAATCCGGATAATCGGTTTGGCCAGAGGCTGCCGCCATCACCGTTGCCTTCATTCCGGCTTTGAAAATCAGCGATGCCACCGGTCCCGCGTCCAGCCATTTGCCGGTTCGAAAGAACTTCAGAAACGAAGTGAAATTTGGATTGTTGATTCTATAGTTCGGAAGAACATTGCGATTGAGATCGACGTTGTTGGCATTGGTTCGAAGCGCATGTTCTTTGCCGTAAGGATTGACCACGTGAACGATGACGACTTGAAAGGGCAGATGCGAAAGCTTTTGTTTCAGAATTTCCTGCTGCACCAGCGAGCCAAAATGGCCTTCCACGCCATGCACGCCGCTGATATGAACCAGGCATTTTTTCTTGGGTGCCGAGTAGTAGTAATCTGTGGTGCCGCCGAAGTGACGAACAGGTTTGTGCTGAAGATCGGTTGAGAATGTCATTCACCGATCATAGGGCGCAGGGTGCTTAAAAAAAACCCATGTTTTGGTAAAGCAGGATCAGAGTCCCAAAAAACAGAGCCGAGATCAGTAGAATTTGACGTCCCATATTCGATGAATCCTCGCACAGGCCGCGTGATGCAGGCCCTACATGCTTATCGTGCACGGGGATTCCAGACTTTAGTCAGAATTCAGATTTTATGGAAATTCGAGAGAAGCTTGTTTGATCGCGACGTCCCAGAACGAGACGCCGCTTGAATTTTGGAGCTTCGAGCAAAGAGTTGTTCGCTGGCTATTTCACTTCGAATGAAGACGAGCTTGCAAAGCCTGATGTCCAAGAAGGATCTGCATCGGATTTCCAAGCATAGACTCGCCAGAAATAGTGCTGGC
>CBIHPB010000198.1:0-6930 GCA_966211485.1 uncultured Bdellovibrio sp. | reverse complement strand
CAAGCGAAATTTCGAGACGGGTCCTGATGGTCTTCCAGCACGATCAACGATCTTCACGGCGCAAGGACAGCTTTTGAAAGACGGAGTGGCTCAGAAAAATCTCAGTCTCGAGTTGGATTCCGCCGGCAAAACGACATTGAAGGCTGAAGACATCCCATGATGCTGGGCGGGCGGGTGCTTTCTATTCTTAAAATGGCTTTGACTGCCGGGGCGATCTCGATCGGTTTGATCGGTTGCTCGTCTCCACGCCAGGCCGCGGACGAAAATCCAAGCCTGGTCGGCTACCGCCTGATTGATGAAGGCCGCTCGGATGCAGCGATTGAACATTTCCAAAGTTTGGTCGATCAAGATCCAGCTTCAGACGAATATCGCCGGGGCCTCAGTTCGGCTTATGCCCTTCGCGGTGGATTTCGGGTGCAGAATCTGGTGAAGCCGATGAGGGAAATCGATTCCGCCAATCATTTAAAAGATGATCTCGAGGATATGATCGAATTTGATTCAAAATCCAATTCGAAAGTTCTGACAGAGTTTCGCAGTCTCTTGATGATGCAGACTCAGGTCATGGTTTTCCTCAAGTCCCTGCACGAAATCAGGTCGCCGACTGCGGACCAGGTCGAAGATTTGAAAACAGCTGTGGCAACTTTGCTGCCGATGAAGCAAGTCACCCAAGGCGACTATTTGTATATGGCCGTCTTAGATGCCTTGATCTTGCGCTTTCAAATTCAAAACTCCCAATCCGAGCCGATCGGCCAACTGAGCTGTGAAGACTGGCTGCAATTTGGGCAGAAAAGCCTGCTGAAGGTGGCCAATCAATATGGCCAGATTCTCACTAATTTGATGGCAGCGAAGCCTTCGCAGAAGGAAGAATACCAAAAACAAATCTCGATGCTGGAAGACGCAAGTTTGAAGACATCCGAGTTGACAACGACATCGCTGGCAACGCTATCCTTGCTGAAGTATGCCAGCGAACTTGAAGACATCCGGATTCTTTCAGCGAATCCCCAGTGCGGGGAGTAAGCATTTTTTTATTTTCGCCTGCGCGCTAGCGGGTTTGATTTTTTCGTCCGGGGCGTTGGCCGTCTCTCTGGCCACTGTTCGCAATCCCCGAACTTTTTCAATGAACTATCAATCCATGGCGATCAAGTCGGTCGCTTTTTCTTGTCTGGCTTGGGATAATATTCCCGATGATCTGCCTTGCCAGCCGGCTTTTTTGCCTTTGCAGAAAAAACCTCGCTTTGTGGCCAACGGTTTGATCTCCAATGGCTATCAGTCCTTTGCGAAAGCTCGCCGGCTTTTGGCCAATGATATCGATGCCGAATTTATGAACGGACTTTTCACCCAGGATAAAATCTTGGAAGTGGAAGCCAATGCCTCGATGCACTTTCTATCGCAGTATGTTTCAGCCAAATATCTGCTGTATGGACTGCAATACTATTCCACTCAGCGCAATCAGGCGAATCCACAGCTGGAGATGTATGCTGCTGAAAGCAAACAGTGGGTGGTACAAACGGGTTATCCGATCTCGCAAATGTTTTTGGTCGGCCTTCAGCTGCGCAGTCAAAGCGACAAGATCGTCAACAAGGCTTTCCGCCTGACGGAACTTGGAACTGACAGCGGCAAAGAGCTGCTCAAGCCCAAAGAGTATTCGCGATTGTTGGCGGAACCGGGGGTTGCACTGAACGGTTCCAACTGGAAGCTGTCGGTTTTAGGAGCAAACCTACTGGTGGACGGCGATAATACGGAGGAGATCGAGGAAAAACCGGAAGCGCAAGTCGGGGCCTCTTACGAATTTCCGGCCTTCAGTGGAAAGATGGATCTGTCCGTCGACTACAAAAGCTTGTCCTACACAGAAGATCCGGATCAAAAGCTACATTGGGGTGCTCGCTATCAGTATGGGGTTCTCAGTCTCTTAGGCGGGGTGGATTCCTGGGGATTGTCGGGCGGATTGTTTTTCTCGATTGAGAAAATCTATTCGGGAATTTTGTATTCGACCTCGCAGGTTCCTTGGAGAAAATCAGAAGAATATGCTCAAACCACCTATATCGAGTTGGGGTGGCAGCTATGATCTGGCGAATGATGACGGCGATTGTGCTTAGCCTGTTGCTGCCACTGACAAGTGCTGCGGCCGACTTGATGCCTGTGACGGGCAAGCCAAAGAATCCTGAAACAGAATGGCGCCTGACAACGCTTCGTATGAATCACGAAAAACAAACCGATCACAATCTGGGCTGGAGCTATGTGATCAGCGGCAGCATCGGTTTTTTAGGCGGTTTCGCTGGTCAGGAAATCGCCACCGACCCTTTCGAAAAAGGTGCTTACACCGTTTTCCAATCCATCGGCATCGCTGCTATTGGTTACGGTCTGTACCGAATCTATGTGGGCTCGGAAGATCAGAACTTTTACCGCCTATTGGATCAAAGCGATCTCACTATCGAACAAAGGGAAAAACTTTTCCGCTCGTACCAAATTCAAAAAGCCGAGCTCGAGCGCAACGAAAAACGAATCCGCGCTTTGACTCATGGCCTGATTGCACTCCTCAACATCAACAGTGCCTCTCAGCAAAACGCCGGGGTGGTCAAAGACTCGCTGTACTTTATCGGCGGCGTGAATTTGCTGGCTTGTGCTTCCTATGCTTGGGAATTCTAGGGTCTCATTTTGAGACAGTCGGGTAGGCGTCACTCCAAATTGTCCAGTCATCAGACTTTGACCGACAGAAAATGGCGTCTTCGGCTGATCTTCAATAGGGCGGATTAGGCTGTATCATTTCGTTACAAAATATTGGTCCAAGGCTTGAAACGTTCATCGATTATGATGAAAACACAGCGCCATTTTACAATGCTCGTTCTCCTTCTTCTGACTATTCCCACCCTTGGGAGCTCAGGCACTCCCTCTTCTGTGTTCATAGACTCTAGTTGTGAGGCTGTTGAAAAATCGAGAGCGGATTTAATTGCATGGAACAAACGAATCGCAAAGGCTGGTGTCGAGACATTTAGCCAATTTCCTGCAGCGACAAAGACGGCATCAGGTTGCCAGTTAGATCTGAACAAGTTCATTCCAAAAACCGTTTCAGAAAGAAGTTATCCTGGTTTCAATGCAGAATCTGAAACGAATTGCCATGGATCCACGAGATATTTTTCGGGTTTTAGCCCCTACCTGGAAAGAGCGCTTAGTTTTACGCCTGCGACATATTTTCGAAGTATTTGCCAAGAGGTCCTTTCTTCAAAAGATCTGAAAGCAGGAGACATTGGAATTGTTCAGTCCAGAAATACTCTATGGAACGGAGAAGTCGAGACGGAACCTGACGTTCATAGCTTTACATACCTTGGAAACGGAATGGTGCTTCAGTCTCCAAATATGGAAGTTGGAAAGTATCCTGAAGTCACATCGCTTCAAAGTCCTATTCATCAGTATATGATCGATATCAAGCAACCCGAATTGAAATCCGAATGCCAAGCTCCTGGAGCCGACGAGGGTAAATGTAAGAGCTGGATCAAATATTACCGGTGTGATTTTGCGCAACCTTCTTGTTTCGGTCAAATGAACAATCAAGAGCAGAAACTGTCTGTAAGCTTGGATCAACTCGCAGAGTATAACAAGCCAAAATGCCCTACCTGCGAAGCTGAAAATATCCGAATGCAGTGCTCGGTGCGAACCAAAAACTATCAGATACAACGTCAAAAAATTCGTGAAATTTCGGCTCGGGTGCGAGACATGAGTACATGGGAGCAGTTGGCAGATGTCGGACTGAAGCCTTTGGATCAAGAAATAATGGGTACACTTCGAAAGATCAAAGATATCGAACAAGTTGATGACCGCATGGAGCGAAAGGCGATTGAACTTGCTGCTCTCGAGCTAGAAAACCTTCGTGAGGAAATCACATCAAAGGTTACCGAACTTGAAAAGCAAGGTAAACCGCGTCCGACGTCGCTCGGTCGGGATATTGAACGACTGTCTTCAGGGCAATCCTTTTCAGCTGACCATCCCAAAGAGAACCGATTTAGTGCGGATCTTCTGACATGCTTGCATCTCAAGCTGACAAAATGGGATGCGAAAATGCCGGTGCAGAATTGTAAGCAGGTATTTGACTCTTTGGGACTTTGATCGGCCGTCCCTGTCCATAGTCTCGACACTCCTGAATTTCCTTCCTTAAGTTTTCCTCGAACTGCGGGCAGATTCGAGCTCGTATTGGTGCCGACCTTGCACATTGGTCGCTCCGGAGACAATGGAGACATAACGGAGGAGAACCCCAATGAAAATCGGAATGATTTTAACGGTCTTGCTTTCTTTAAACGCGGCCCAAGCGGCCACAAAACTGGATTTAATCTGCGGACGCAACGAAAGCGAAGCGC
The DNA here is from genome assembly GCA_966211485.1 of uncultured Bdellovibrio sp. Taxonomy (GTDB): domain Bacteria; phylum Bdellovibrionota; class Bdellovibrionia; order Bdellovibrionales; family Bdellovibrionaceae; genus 21-14-0-10-47-8. The sequence continues at coordinate 2,581 of CBIHPB010000198.1, read as the reverse complement.
AGATCCGAATCGAAACCAGCAGCGTCCAATCTGACGGCGAGTCCACGACACTGGTCACACGCGTTCAGCAGCGTCCCGACGAGGATGTTGAATTCACGACCTACGCGACCAATAAGGACATCAATGAAACAGGCTCGCTGGATGCTCACAACCTGACTGTTTCGGCTTTGTCAAAAAAGACGAAGGTCAAGGACTCTTGCTTTATGAAGGGTTCTGAACTTCAGATGAAAGTTCACGCCAAATTGGGAGGCCACGGTGCCGGCGCCATTTACTTGGTGACAGTTCGTCAGCTTCCCCGGTTTTATGTGATCGACGACAGCAAGCCTTGCTCGATCCCTAAAGTGATGCCGGCGAAGGCTTACGAAGTGTCTTGCCGTAAAGACGTCGAAGAATAATCGCGAGATTAAAGCGGTGCGGATGCGATGCCGTAGTTGCCGTTTTTCACGGTGATGAAAATGACCGTGTTGTCGTAGGCATTGATCTGCACTTTGCTGCCGGTGCATTGAACACCGGCCGGCAACGTGATCGCCGCTTCGTTCGCTAACGAAACATTGCGTTTGATCATCGTGCCGCTGGACGAGCAATAGTAGATGTAGTCCTGACCGGAATAGTAGCGGTAAGCGAAGGCGCCAATTCCCTGAGACGTTGTGGTGAAGGTGAAAATACTGCCGCTTGTCTCGTATTTGATTGCTGCCGTACCTGAAAGAGCAAACATCAGCTTACCAAGATTCGGACTGAAGCTGACGCGAAGACTTCCGTTGGCAGGGAAATAAGTTCCGCAAGAAGTCGCCGCCGAAGCACAGGTCGACGAGTTGGCTCCGCTGAGACTGACGACATTGGTCTGCATGTAGCTGGACGATTGATAATAAGATTTGATGGCGACATTCTGGTGAGAAGAATTTGAAATGTGTCCGTACAAGTATCCACCAGCAAAAAGAATCGGTTGGTGGTAACCCGAGTTGAAGGCGATGTTAGAGCCAGTCATTCCTTCACCTGAACTGAAATAGTCAAAGCCACCATTTCCGACGACGCTCACCCAGTTGCCGGTGCCGCGGTCCAAGCGGATTAATTGTCCGCCGCCCATAAACGTTTTCCAATAGACGTCACCGTTTGACGGATCCACGGCAAATGTTTTTTCCCAGTTGATCATACCCAGGCCGTTAGACAATGCCGGGGCCCCAAGGGTCGGCACATTTGTCGTGTCATTTCCTGCAATCTTCGAGATCTGGAAGTTGTTCAAAGAAAATTCGCGGAAGCTTTTGTTCGAGGCATCGTAGGCCACGATTCCGCGGATCGTTCCGTTGTCCCAGAATCCAATGTCCATCAGCTTTCCGAACTGGGCCAACATTCCAAATCCGCCATCGCCGAAATCCGAAGGCAGTCCATAGATCGTGCGAATGGATCCGTTTTCGATCGTGCGGATTCGGCCGCCTTCGACAAAGAAAACGCGTCCCATGCGATCCACTGTGACGTTGGTTGGACTCATCGCGCAGCTTGTGGCTGCGGTCCCATCATTACACGATCCAAGGCTTCCGGTGCCGGCAATCACAGTCCAGGCATTGCCCACCCAATTGTAACGATAGATTCTTCCGGCCGTGCCTTCGTAAGCGTAGATTTTTCCATCGAGGCCAGTGATGAGATTTCCATAGCTGCCATCCGGCATCGTTGGAGGATGAGTGCCGAACGATGCATAGTTGTTGGTCAGCCGAACCGCATCCGTTGTTCCGCAAAAACCGTTGGATGAAGATAACACGCCAACATAGCCAGTGATGGAATATGTTTTTGGATCATACTGTGCGGCCAAGCGGTAGGCATTACAGTTGGAAATCATTTCGCCGCCATTGGCCGTGTATCCGGTTCCACTGAGCGGTTTTGGAATCACATCGCCTGTGTTGTGGTCATAGTACCAAAAATAGCTTTGGGTCGACGCCCCGTAAGCGTAGCGATACTGATCTTCGAAAATCACATCGCCGTTTCCAAGCACGATGAACGGCATCGCCTGCACATAAGAGTCCGTCATCTGATAAGCACCGAAATTCAATTGCAGACTGGTGGCAGGTTTGGTCGTCAAGGTGGCGTTGGCTCCGCCGCCAATCACGGTCTGAATGATGCCCGTATTTTTTGCCACCCTGCGAATGACGTTGAAATCATAAATATAGAGATTGTCCTGGGCATCCAGAGCAATCTTAAATGGATGGCGTAAAGTCGCGCTGATCGCTGGGCCGCCGTCACCAGACGAGGTTCCTGTCATCGGAATGTAAATGCTGGCTTTTCGGTTGGCGGACTGAATGCGGATAATTCCCAACTTTTCATCACGGACGTACATGTTGCCGGCGCTGTCGACAACCAAGGCGTCGTTATCGGACTGAAAGCCGTTGTGTGCAATGGTGCCGACTTTCAATTGGCTTGCGTCGAAATCCACGCCGTTTCCCGGCCGACCGGCCAGTTCTCGGTAACTGTTGACGTTCAGAGATTCCGAATAGGCGCCGCCGATAAAGCCATTGTTGTTCGCGCGAATTCGGATTCGGAAATAGCTGGATGTCGGAGCTGTCAACACCGCGCAGCCGGTGGCATCGTCATC
>CBIHPB010000197.1:0-6971 GCA_966211485.1 uncultured Bdellovibrio sp. | reverse complement strand
CGCCGTGATCAGGAATCGATCGGTGCGATGATGCGTGGACTTCGCACGGTCTTTCATGTCAATCACGGTGGGTATCGCCGCAAACATTTTATTTCTCACTCGGTGATTCCAGATCTGATGGAAGTCGCCAAAGCGGGTGTTCCGATCAAGATGGTCTTTGCTTTGGATGATCTGATGGTGCCCAAGCATCATGTGGCAGTGAAACGCAGTCTGTTTGAAGGCTTTTCGAATGTGGAAATGATTCGCGATGAATCGGGCTCAGAGAATGGTTACACCTCTCACTTTGTCCCCAACCGCTCGCTGTGGCGCAGACTGTTGGCGAAAGTTATTCGCGCGCATTCACCGGGGCTTATTTGCATTCGAGCTCAGCGCTAAAACTGCTGCCGCACTCAATTCCTTCATAGGATCTTAGCGAAGAAGCCCGCGCGTTAGATAAAAATTTGGTTTCGTTCAAAAATCTGTGCCATAAGGCCCGCATGAACCAAATCAAGCCCGTTAAAAATCCATCCGCTCTTGTTCAATCCGTTCTCGATCTCGATCAGTATTTCGGCGATCTCATCCGCTTGGGTGCTCGCATTGACGAAACAGATTTGAAATCCAATTTTGATTACGAGCAGACGGATCGCTTGATCGCTAAATTTGCGGAAGCCGGCGAGCAGGTTTCAAAACAGATCATCAATCTCTCGGAGGCCTTGAACCAGGCTCGGGCTCAGGCCGAAGATGCTGCCGCCCGTGTCGCTGTTCGTGCCGAGCAGTTGCAAGCCCGCAAAAATGAAATCCAAGCCAAGATGGACCAGTTCCGAATGCTGGGCGAAAAAGTCAGCAAGCTGACTGAATCACTTGGCGATTTGAAATCGGGTGACGAAGACCTGGCGTCCGAAAAGGGACGTGCCCTGCTGACTCAGCGCCTGTCGGCTTTCGAAATTCAGCTGCGTCCTTTGATCGAAGAGGCGACCGAGCTCAAAGTGATTGCGCAAAATTCAAAGATCAAAGTTTTAGAGCAAAGTGCAGATTCGATGCGACAAAGCCTGTCGGCAGTCAGTCAGAAGCTCAGCTCTTTGCATCCTGCAACTTAGAAGCTTATTTCAGTTTGCCAATTTTTTGACGAATTTCATTTAGGCGAGATTCCGTCCGCTGGTGCATTTCCAAAAATTCATCGTGGAGACGATCCAGCTCTTCGTCGGAAAGTTCTTCCAGATCGATCAAATGATTGCGTGCATGGGTATTGGCCCGAATCAGCTCATCCAATTTTAAATGCAAAGCCCGAGCATCGCGGTTTTGAGTGTTTTGAATCAAGAAGACCATCAAAAAAGTGATGATGGTGGTTGAGTTATTGATTACCAATTGCCATGTGTCTGAATAGTGAAAAAACGGGCCCGAGAAGGCCCAAATCAAGATGACAAGCAACGCGACCGAGAATGCGATCGAGGATCCAACAAGATTTGAAATCCAATGCGCGATCTTTCGAAAGCGGTCCTGATCTTTCATGTCTTTTGGCGGCTGCAAGTTTTTGTCCATTGCCGCCTGACAATATCAACACGTCTGCCGGGCGCTTCATCCATGAAACGCCGGCGGATCGTCCGCGCCTATCCCAGATTTGCCCAGTTTCAAAATCAGGTATGGAGTTCGGAAAGCCGGGTGAGATGGAGTCCGGTTTCCGACTGATTTTGAAGCCAGGCCAGCTTCTCGAGCGCAGCCATTTTAGTAAAAGTTAAATCCCAGGAATTTCCTTCCAGGTATTCGTCCACACGAAGCATGCGTTCCGGTTCATGCTGAGCTTCCTCCATGGCAATCTCTGCTATGGTCACGAACTCGTCGGCAGTGCTGGCGATGTGGACAAGATTTTCCCGGGCGTAAGATTCCACCACCTCGGGAATGTCGGTTGAAACCACCGGGCATCCAGCCGCCAAGTATTCGGGCGTCGGAGCCGGTGACAAAAATTTTGTCGATTCATTTTGAACTAATGGGAGCATCGCAAGATCCCATCCGGAAAAATATTTCGGAAGGTCCCAGTAGTTCCGCTTTCCAAGATAGTGAAGGTTCGGCCGCCGTGGCAACCTTGAGGAGTCAACATGAACCACGGGGCCGACCAGAATAAAATTCCAGTCCGGTCGAAGATCAGCTAAGTCTTCCAGCAGCTGCAGGTCCACGCGCTCGTCAATCAGGCCAGAATAGCCGATGCGGGGATGGGGAATGTGTTGCTGATCATCGGGATCTGATTCCCAGCGAGCTGACTTGAAATGTGGATGGTCGACGCTGTTAGGGAACGTGTGCATATTAAGATGCCGATTTTTTTTGGCTTCAAAAAGCGAGTAACCGCCGGTGAATACCAAGTCCGAGAGAGCGAACAGTCGTTCCTCCCATTCGGGGCTTGAGGTTTCCTCCATACAGTCGAAGATGACCGTCTCGGCCTGCAGATGATAGGTGTAAGGCAAGGCGATCGGGGAATCGTACCACAAAGTCATGTGGTGAATTTTCTCAAACGCCATCACCTGATCGACGATGCAGCGAAGGGCGGCGCGTATTTGGACCTCGTCCATTCCCTCTGGCAAGATCGGCTCGATCACAGTGATTCCGTTCTCGCGCTGTTTGCTGAAGTAAGATCGGGCAACGGTGCCTGGATGAAAATGTGGCTCTTCAAAAAAGAAAACGCGGCGGTATTTCGCAAAACGTGTGATCAGATGCTGGGTGCGCAGGAAAATAAAATCCCAGCGCAGATGACTGAACACCACCAGATCGTTTCGATTGAAATCTTTTTCACACTTCTTTGAAATCGCACCTTGCATTCCAAATCCCCTCCAAGTTTGGAGATGTCGATTTGCAGGTTGAATGCCAGCACAGTGATTTCATTTTTTGTTATCTGGATTTCTCTCTGGAAACGGTGTGGACAACTTTAAATCAGATTAAAAATCAAGCAGCCAAATCGGCAAATGACCACGGGTAAATTGGGATCGAAAAAATAAAATGCCCCTGTCTCACGTCTGCCGCACACGAGATCTGACAAATCCATGCGGCCATCGAAAAATTCACGCGATCGAGTTTTTACTCTTTATTGTGTGCAGTGAGCAGCCACGCCGGCCGCGATATAAAGGACGAAATCGAAAAAGGGTCCGCTGGATGATTGCTGGCGCACTTTCGGCGCAAGAAGAGCGGTCATCACTTCGCCGCTTCCATTATAATGATAAGAAAGCGGAAGACTGACAACTGTCGGAGTCTGCAAACGAGACGGCGGATTGTCGGTTGTCATTTGATAGTAGTGTAGAAATTCAGATTCTTTTTCCGGACTGAAAGGTATGACTGGCAGGGAAGGGATCAGCCATTTCTTGTCCTTGCGCATGATCCATCCACGAAATCGGCTGCTGTCGGTTGAAATCATGACAGAAAAATTAAATGAATCCAGATCCGAGTTGAGATCATAGTGACAAGTAAAGGAAGAAGGCATGGTCACTTCGGGGAGGCCGTCTTTCGAAAAAGCCAAGGCAACATAGTTTCGCGCTCGTCGTGAATTTTCATCGAGATCATTTTGACGAAGCACTTTATAGACAGCTTCGTGAACCCACAGGGCCGCCTGATCCATCACTGGCAGTCTATTGTAAATGGCCGGATCTATATAGAGGACGTCTCCGTCGGTCTCGGAGGTGTTGTACTGAGCAGCCCCTTCAAGCTTGCATCCGTCTTCCATCAGCCAATGAAGGGTGTCGTCCGGCGAAACCAGCGAAGTGCCTGGCGGAATGTTTTGAACCAAAGCTTTATTCTGCTCGTAAGCGATGCGGATGTGGGCGCCAAACAAAGGGTTGTTCCGGGACAGCCGGCGCAGACCCAGCTGTATAAAGTCGTCCATATTCATTTGCTTGTCCGTCAACGGCCGTTGGGTCACGCGGGCTTCCCACAGATCTAGCAGCTGTGCCGAACGAATTTGGCCTTGCCGATCACGGCAGACAATCGCACCACCGCCATTGCCGTGTTCATGTCCGCCACCTGCAGCGGCTGAGATCGAAAGAAGACAAACCAAACCAGAGAATGTGACGGATGAAAGACTTTGAAGCAAGTTCATGTGGATTTCCTATTTGGAAAGTGGAAAGAGTTGAATATTAAGACGATAGACTTCATCCATCGGATCGCCATCCAAGAGGTCGACAAGTTCTCGGCGAAAGTTTTTAATCATTTTTTTGGCTTGTGGCAGTTTCTTGCTGGAAATCGCCATGGTGATTCCAGAGATATCGCGGTCTTGAAGCGCATGTTGATCCAATGAAGCCAAAGCTTTTTCGATATACTCGCGATGCGCCTGGCGCAGCGATTCGCTGGGGACGTCTTGGGTTGTGGTAAAGTAGCGACCAGTCGGTTTCCAAATGCCGTCTTCAACCTGAGCAAGACTGAGCTTGAGCAGGCGATCCAAAGCAGTCTGAGCCTGTGCCAGCGGCAGTTTCATTTTTTCCGCCAGCTGGCTGGCGGTGCGGCCCTTTGGATACAAATCCAAGCAGGCCATCAATGCGAAATGCTCCCATCCGCCAACGACATCTAAAGTGTCTTCATCCAAAGTTTCGTAAGCAGTCGGTCGGCTTTCTATTTTTCCTTCGATCAACTGCAGAAGGATTCGCTTCTTCTCGGTGCGGTCGATATCCAGTTCGCGCAAGATCTTTTGGGCTTGGGTCGGTGTGATTCGGCGTTTCCCATTGAGGATGCCGGAGAGTGTGGACGAGTGAATTTTCAACGACTTGGCGAAGGCCCGCAGCGAGTACTGGGGATTTCGACTGATGCGCTGTTTGAACTCATCACGAAGTATTTGAAGAAGCATTGGGGGAGGTTGTGTTTCATTTTGTAAACAAAAGCAAACTGAGATTGGACGAGCAAAAGAACAAGTGCGGCGATTCTGAAACAAGTATCGGCATGTTCTGTTAATTGCCCGTTAATTGCCTGTGGACAGTCCCGGGGACAGTCCTCACTTCATCCACTGTTCGATTTTGCTCTGAAGGATTTCTTTGCGGATAGGTTTGGAAAGGTAATCGTTCATTCCGGCTCGCAGACACTTTTCCTCGTCATCTTTCATCGCATTGGCGGTCAGAGCCACGATGGGTGTCGCGCGTTTACGAGCCGCTTTCAGTTTTCGAATGGCCCGGGTGGCCTCGAAAACATCCATCACCGGCATCTGGCAGTCCATCAAGATCAAATCAAACTCGGCCAGTTCAAGCTGTTGAAGCGCTTCTTCGCCGTTGGCCACGGGTAAAACCGAATAGCCCATTTTTTCCAGCAAGGCCTTGGCCACCAGTTGATTCACCGAATTGTCTTCAGCGAGCAAGATACGGCCACGGCGTCTGATAATGGCCGTTTCGGAAAGAAGAGTCTCGGGGATCGCCATCGTGGTCGTTGCCGGTGCGCCAGAGATAACTGAAACAATGCAGTCGAAAATATGACTTTGTTTAAATGGCTTTTCGATATGCGCACTAAACCCAGCTGATTGATATGCATTGGCATCGACTTGTTGGTCATAGCCGGTCACCAAAACCAGGCGTGTGGATTTAAGATTTGGATTTTCAGAAATCTTTTTGGCCAGCGCCAGGCTTTCGCTTCCCAGATCGATCAAAGCCAGATCGTAAGGGCGTCCGCGCTGTGCTTCGCGTTCCAGTATTTCAAGACAATTGACCGCATCGGCCGAGCAACCATTTGTGGCACCCCAGCGCACAATATAATTGTGGAGAATTTCGGCCGCGATCGGATCGCGATCGACGACCAGGATTTTAAAGTTGTGCAGGTCTCCGCGCGGCACAGCCACGTCGCCAGCCACCGCTTCTCCTGCCGAAAGCGGCAGAGTAAACCAAAAGCAGGAACCTTTTCCAAGTTCACTCTCAAGCCCGATTTGTCCATTCATCAATTCAACCAGCCGACGGCTGATCGAAAGACCAAGGCCGGTGCCGCCAAATTTGCGGCTCATCGAACGATCTGCCTGCATAAAGGGTTGAAACAAAATACTTTGCGCCTCGGGGGAAATGCCGATCCCGGTGTCTTGAACTGAAAACTTAATATGGAAAGGTCCTGTTGCATTGACGGGTGCTGGATTTTTCAAAAGCTCGGCCTTGACGAAGATCGTCCCATTTGCCGTGAACTTAATCGCATTGCCCACGAGATTAAGGAGAATCTGACCGATCCTTCCGGGGTCTCCTTTTAAAAACTGCGGAATCTCGGGGTCAACGTAGGTTAAAAAGGACAGATGCTTGCTTTTAAATTTAGGCGCCAGCAAATCCGCCTGACCTTCGACAATCGGAGCGATGACGAAATTGATGATCTCAAGATCCATGCGGCCGGCTTCGATTTTTGAAAAATCCAAAATATCGTTGATGATGGTCAGTAAACTGTTGCAGCAATCCTGGATGATGCCGGTGTATTTTCTTTGCTCGGAACTTAGCAGCGTTCCCAAAATCAAATCCGTCATTCCCATAATACCGTTCATCGGTGTGCGGATTTCGTGGCTCATGGTGGCCAGGAATTCGGATTTCAGCTGCTCGGCTTCACGCAGTTTTTCGTTGGTTTTTTGCAGATCCTGGGCGCGCTGATACAGCTCGATACTAAATTGCTTTTCCAAATCGTCGCCGCGCTTTTGCAGCCGGACGAACTCGGTCACGTCTTCCACCCGGTGGATGATAAATTCGATTTCGTTGGCCGAGTTTAAAACGGGCGAGTTGAAGGGACTCCAATGCCGTTCTTCAAATCCGCCACCCAGCTCGGCCGGGCGCTGGATATCGTATTTTTGGATGGCCATGGTGTCGGGTGCTTTGGTCTGAAGGACACGCATCAGCGAAGCGCGCAGATTTTTGGTACCAGTTCCGTCAGCTTCATCCGGGTTGTCAGGAAAAACTTCGAACAGTCCGCGTCCAACGATGCTTTCTCGCTTGGTCATGGTGGCCCGCAAATAGGCATTGGTGACACCAACGATTTTAAGCTTCGGATCCAGAACTAGATACAGTCCCGGAGCCGAC